>NC_009441.1:5792028-6096872 GCF_000016645.1 Flavobacterium johnsoniae UW101 | reverse complement strand
TTTATTTTTGTAGATATAAGTGAATAAATAAAATGAAAAATTGGGTTATCAGAAAGATTGAAAAAGAAGACAATCAATCAGTTGCAAAATTAATAAGATCAGTTTTTAATGAAATGGAAATTCCAAAAGTAGGTACCGCTTATGAAGATCCATATTTAGATTTAATGTTTGAAGAGTACAGCAAACCAAAATCGGTTTATTTTGTAGTAGAAAGTGAAGGTGAAATTTTGGGCTGTGCAGGAATTGCTCCTTTAGAAAATGGAGATCCTAAAATTTGTGAATTACAAAAAATGTATTTTTTACCAAAAGTGCGCGGATTAGGAATTGGAAGCAAAATGATGGATGAATGTTTGGAGAGCGCAAGAAATTTTGGATTTGAAAAATGTTATATCGAGACAATGCCGTTTATGCATGCTGCTCAAAAATTATATAGAAAATCAGGATTTGAATATTTAGACGCTCCGTTAGGTTGCACCGGGCATAATTCCTGCCCTGTCTGGATGTTGAAAAAATTATAAGCCAATGAAAAAAAATGTTTTTGCCATTCTTTTAGTTTCAGTATTGTTTTCTTGTAAAGATGCTAAACAAGAAAAAACGGCAGATAAAGCCGTAGTTGTCAAAGATTCAGTTGTTAAAACTGAGGAAAGTGAAAGTACAGCCGTTACAGAAGAAGTCTTTAAAAATGAATTCGATATTTTAATACCCCAAACGTATCGAACTTATGATAACCAAAATCCTGTAAAAGCTTTAAACCAAAAATGGGTTGAGTTGTACGAGGAAAATGGAGAATTTTTTTTAGGAAAAGCAAATTTTAAAATTGAAAAAGGATACAGTGAATGTTCAGGCGATTCTACGCTTTCTATTATGCCTGAAAAAAAGGTGCTGCTTTTAATGGACGATCCTAAATTGAAAACCGGAAAAATAAAATCGCTGAAAATTGAAAGAGATAAAATCTGGCCCAAAGAAAAAATGAGTTTTACTTTTAATAATGTCAATTATACTTTACGCGGAGAAGGAAAAGTTTTATCTGAAGAAAAAGTAAGCACAGATGATGATAAAATTGAAATCTTTAAAAAAGTAGAAGATTATAAATTATACTTAACCATTGGTAATAATCCTGAAAAACTGATTTTGACCGAAGCATCTTTTAATGACACCTTTGTGGAGTTTCTTTTTGCAGGAGATATTGACGGCGACGGAAAACTCGACTTTGTTTTTGGAGCAAACAGAGATTATGAAGAAGAGCGTGTGATTTTATTTCTTTCGTCAAAAGCTGAAAATGAAAATTCAGTAAAAAAAGTTTCAGAAATAGCAGTACAATTTGACTGCTAACTAACTAAAATATTATCTAATAACAGATATATAAAATGAAAATCAAGCAATATCGTACTCAGTTTATTAAGGAATTATCTTCTTTGTACGATGCGTACGAAGCAGAGAGTTTTTTCTATTTAATTTTAGAAGATAAACACAAACTGCGTCAAATAGATTTAGCATTAAATCACGAATTAGCTTTTACAGAAGAAGATTTTGTTGTTTGGGATTCATTGTTAGCCCAGCTGAAAAAAGAAGTTCCAATTCAATATTTATTAGGAAAAACAAATTTCTACGGTTTGGATTTTGAAGTAAACGAAAATGTTTTAATTCCGAGACCCGAAACCGAAGAGTTAGTCGAATGGATTATTAGTGAAAATAAAGGAATTGATAGAAAAGAAAAAATAAAAATTCTTGATATTGGTACCGGAAGCGGCTGTATTGCTGTCTCACTCGCTAAAAATCTGCCAAATGCAGATGTTTATGCTATCGATGTTTCAAAAAAAGCAATCGAAACTGCGAAGCGAAATGCCATTAGAAATGATGTTAATGTAACTTTTATATTTCAGGATATTTTACAAGCCGAAGAATTAAAATGTAAATATGATGTCATAGTTTCTAATCCGCCTTATATACGCAATCTTGAAAAAGAAGAAATCAAAAAGAACGTTTTGGATTATGAACCTCATTTAGCACTTTTTGTTGATGACAACGATGCTTTACTTTTCTACAGAAAAATAGCTTCGCTGGCACAAAACAATCTTTTGGCAAAGGGACAGCTTTATTTTGAAATCAATCAATATTTAGGAAAAGAAATGATAGAACTTCTGGGTAAAATGGATTTTATCAATATTGATCTCCGAAAAGATATTTACGATAACGACCGAATGATAAAAGTTAATATTTAAATTTTAGTTTTTAGTCGCAGTATTCAGTCACAGTATTCAGTCACGGTTAAGCTGGGAACTGCGACTGCGACTGAAAACTAAAAAAAATTACTCGTATCGCAAAGCCTCAATAGGATCTAATTGAGATGCTTTTATGGCAGGATATAAACCAGAAACTATTGCTACCATAAAACTAGTTGCAAAAGCGGCAAAAATTGCCATCCACGGAATCACAAAAGCAAAACTCATTGCAGCCGCAAAAGCAAAACCAATCAGGATTCCCAGAACAATTCCAACTAAACCGCCAATTTGTCCAATTAATAAAGTTTCGATAAAAAACTGAACAGAAATTGTAATTTTTGTTGCCCCAAGCGCTTTTCTAACTCCAATTTCGCGTGTACGTTCTGTAACCGAAACAATCATAATATTCATTAAAGCAATTGAAGATCCTAAAATTGTAATGATAGAAATAATCCAGGATGCCCAGCCTAAATATTGTGTAATACCTAAAATTCGATTGATTAAATCGTCGCTTCGGCCAATGCCAAAATTATTGTCACGAACTGGACTTAGTTTTCGAACCCTTCTCATTGTGCTGGTTGCATTGTCAACGGCTTCGTCTAAAAGTTCTTTTTTAGAAACCATAACACTGATAGTATAATTGATATTGGGTGCTGTAAATAAAGATCTGGCAACCTGTATAGGAATTAAAACCCGTAAATCCTGACTGTTTCCAAAAGTTGAACCTTTCTCTTTTAAAACGCCGATAACTTTAAAACGGGCACCGCGAATAGAAATTACTTTATCAATTGGGTTGACATCTTTTAATAAGCCCTTTTCAAAATCTGAACCTACAACACAGGTATAAGTATTGTTGTCAATGTCAAATTGATTAAAAGATCTGCCTAAAGTAGTTTCTAAACCTGAGTTAGAAATAAAATGTTCGTCGACACCCAAAATTGTAATTTCAGGATCAGTTTTAGTATCTAAAAATTTTACTTCGGCTTTTGATGTTGCAGTAAACGAAAGAGAAGTCTCGGTAAAAGGGTATTTGTATTTGTTTTTAAAAGCAACGGCTTCCGGATATGAAATAATTGGGTTGATAATTTCACGTTCATTTCCGCCGCGATTTCGAACCGTGTTTTCGTATTGGTTAATGTTAAAAGTATTAGCTCCCATTGATGCAAAATTTGTCGAAACAGTATTTTCAAGTGCTGTTACAACTGTAAGAATTCCAACCAAAGCGGTAATTCCGATCGCAATAATTAAAACCGTAAGAATGGTTCGCAGTAATTGAGTTTTGATGGAACCAAAAGCAATTCGGATATTTTCTTTAAATAATTTTAGCATCATGACCAATTTGTCACGAAAATACGGTTTTTGTTACAAGTTTGTTTTCGAAGTGTTATTATTTATTTTAAAAAGTAAGATATTTGCAGACTTAAATTAAGTCGAAAGCTGGAAGGTCATAAAGTCGAAAGTCTAAAGAACCAGCAATCAAAAAATAATAAATAAATTAATCTTAAAGGTTTTTGAATTTGAGTTTCAAAAGAAATCTAAAATCTAAAATCAACAATCTAAAATAAAGAAGATGGCTTCAAAACCAAGTATACCAAAAGGAACAAGAGATTTTTCACCAGCAGAGGTGTCAAAACGTCAATATATTATTCAGACTATAAAAGCTAATTTTGAAAAATTTGGTTTTCAGCCAATCGAAACGCCTTCGTTTGAAAATTCAGATACCTTAATGGGGAAATATGGAGAAGAAGGAGATCGTCTGATTTTTAAAATTTTAAATTCAGGTAATTTTTTCTACAATAAAAGTAAAATCGAATTGCCAGAATCGATCGAAGAATTACAGCTAAATTCTGCTGAAAAAATAACTTTAGAGCAAAGAATTGAGCTGAATAAATTCACAGGGAAAATTTCTGAAAAAGCGTTGCGTTACGATTTAACAGTGCCGTTTGCAAGATACGTTGTACAACACCAAAGTGAAATCGAATTTCCTTTTAAAAGATACCAAATCCAACCGGTTTGGAGAGCAGATAATCCGCAAAAAGGTCGTTTTAGAGAATTTTTTCAATGTGATGCTGATGTTGTAGGTTCAAAATCTTTATGGCAGGAAGTAGAATTGGTTCAATTGTACGATACTGTTTTTACTTCTTTAGGTTTAGAAGGAGTTACTATTAAAATCAATAACCGAAAAATTTTATCTGGAATTGCTGAGGTAATTGGCGCTTCAGATAAATTAATCGACTTTACAGTTGCCCTTGATAAATTAGACAAAATTGGTGAAGACGGCGTAAAGAAAGAAATGATCGAAAAAGGAATTTCTGAAGATGCTTTAGTAAAAGTGCAGCCACTTTTTAATTTCTCAGGAACTTTTGCAGACAAAATTGCACAGCTTTCGGACTTATTGTCTTCTTCTGAAGAAGGAATGAAAGGAGTTGAAGAATTGAAGTTTATTTGTGACAATGTTGCAGATTTAGGTTTGTCTACTGCAGTTTTAGATCTTGATGTGACATTAGCTCGTGGTTTAAATTATTATACCGGAGCTATTTTTGAAGTTGCAGCGCCAAAAACCGTTGCAATGGGTTCTATTGGCGGAGGCGGAAGATACGACGATTTGACGGGTATTTTTGGTTTGAAAAATATGAGCGGTGTTGGAATCTCTTTTGGATTGGATAGAATTTATCTGGTTTTAGAAGAATTGCAATTATTTCCTGAAACTGTAGCTGCTACTTCAAAAGCAATATTCTTGAATTTTGGAGACAAAGAAGCTTTGTATGCTTCAAAAGCCATTCAGAAATTAAGACAGGAAAATATAAAAGTAGAGTTATATCCGGATAATGTAAAAGTAGGTAAACAATTTCAATATGCAGATAAGCGTTTGATTCCGTTTGCTGTATTAGTTGGAGATCAGGAAATTAATTCAAATTCTTATGCGCTTAAAAATTTAGTGACAGGAGAACAGGTGTCTGTAGATTTTGAAGGATTGAAAAAAACTTTGTTAGGTTAACTGTCTGTAGCGAAGGTTTTTGCTTTAGATTGCGGTCATTTAAAGGATTTTCTTTTTAAATCTCTGCCTAAAATAGTTGCCTGTAAAGAAAAAAAACTTTTAATTTGCCGACCTTAAGTTACGGGCGTAGTTCAAGGGTAGAATAGCGGTCTCCAAAACCGTTGATGGGGGTTCGAATCCCTCCGCCCGTGCAAAATTAAATAGTTAAGTATAAAAAAAAGCTTCGTCTCTATAAAGGCGAAGCTTTTTTTAATATAAGGTAAACTTGAATTAATAATTATTTAGAGGCCGAAGCCAACCCTTAAATTCAATTTTGTTAGGTAATAATTTAATTATACTTTGGTACTCAAATATACGACAACTAAAACGTAATAGTCTTAAAATTATAATAAAATTTCACGGACTGTTTTCTGTTTTTAAAAGTCTCATAACTAATAAAGTGACAATTTGACATTTTATGAGATTTGGCAGTACTTTTGCAATCCAAAAGAAAGAAATAAAAAATGAAGTTTAAGAATATTTTTAAAAATAAAAGTAATATGACTACGGAAAATACAGAATTCGATCAGGAATTAGACGATGTAACGTTAGAGAACAATGCAAACGGAGAGCAGTTAATTGTTGAAGAATTAAGTGTTGAGGAGCAATTAGCCCAAGACTTGGCGAAAGAAAAAGATAAGTTTCTGAGATTATTTGCTGAATTTGAAAATTACAAAAAAAGAACTTCAAAAGAGCGTATCGATTTATTTAAAACGGCAAACCAAGAAGTTTTATTGGCTATGCTTCCTGTTTTAGATGATTTCGACAGAGCAGCTGTAGAGATCAACAAATCTGATGATGAAAATTTGAAAAAAGGTGTTGAACTGATTCACGAAAAATTAAAAAGCACTTTAGTTTCTAAAGGCTTAGAGCAGGTTGAAATTCAGGCAGGAGATGCATTCAATGCTGATATTGCTGAAGCAATTACCCAAATTCCAGCTCCATCGGATAAATTAAAAGGGAAAGTTGTAGATGTTATTGAAAAAGGATACAAATTAGGAGAAAAAATTATTCGTTATCCTAAAGTTGTTGTTGGAAACTAAAAAATGCAATAAATTTCAAAAGCATTTTTTGGATTTTGGAATTTTAAGATTTGGAACTTAATCTAATTATGAAAAAAGATTTTTACGAAATACTAGGCATTTCAAAAAATGCTGATGCTGCCGAAATTAAAAAAGCATATAGAAAAAGTGCTTTAAAATACCATCCTGATAAAAATCCAGGCGACAAAGAGGCAGAAGAAAACTTCAAATTAGCAGCAGAAGCTTATGAGGTTTTAAGTGATCCGCAGAAAAAAGCAAAATACGATCAATATGGACATCAGGCATTTGATGGTTCTGGCGGATTTGGCGGTCACGGCGGTATGAATATGGATGACATTTTCAGCCAGTTTGGTGATATTTTTGGAGGTGGATTTGGCGGTTTCGGAGGCGGAGGCGGAGGTCCTCGCCGTGCAAAAGGAAGCAATCTTCGAATTAAAGTAAAACTTACTTTAGAAGAAATTGCAAATGGAGTTGAGAAAAAAGTTAAAGTAAAACGTAAAGTTCAGGCTAAAGGTGTAACGTATAAAACATGTACAACTTGTAACGGTCAGGGACAAGTAATGCGTGTAACCAATACTATTTTAGGAAGAATGCAGTCTGCATCAACTTGTCCTACCTGTGGTGGTTCTGGTCAGATTTTAGATAAAAGACCTGCCGAAGCAGATGCTCAGGGAATGGTTCAGGAAGATGAAACGGTATCAATCAAAATTCCTGCGGGAGTTGTTGATGGAATGCAGTTAAAAGTTTCTAACAAAGGTAATGATGCGCCAGGAAATAGTATTCCGGGAGATTTAATTGTTGCAATTGAAGAAGTAGAACACGAATTTCTAAAACGTGAAGGTGAAAACGTTCACTTTGATTTATACATCAGTTTTCCAGAAGCAGTTTTAGGAGCTTCAAAAGATATTGAAGCTATTAATGGAAAAGTTCGCATTAAATTAGAAGAAGGAATTCAGTCTGGAAAAATTTTAAGATTAAAAGGAAAAGGAATTCCAAGTTTAAATGGTTACGGAAGCGGAGATTTATTAGTTCACGTAAACGTTTGGACTCCAAAAACATTAAACAAAGAACAAAAACAATTCTTTGAGAATGCCTTAAACGATGAACACTTTGTTCCAAGTCCTGAAAAATCAGAGAAATCATTTTTTGAAAAAGTAAAAGATATGTTCTCATAATCTAAACTTTCTCTAAAAGGTTTATATAAAACAAAAACCCATTCTATACAAATAGAATGGGTTTTTTGCGTATTATAATGCAGATTCGCTATGAATTATTTACTTTTACAGATTGTTGGCTAAAATAAAAAAAGCCGCTAAAAGAAAACCTAAAAAATAAAATGAGCAACTTACTAGAAGTACATAAAGTCGTAAAACAATATGGCGATTATGTAGCGCTTAACGAAGTTTCATTAAATGTGCCAAAAGGCAGTATATATGGACTTTTAGGTCCAAATGGAGCTGGAAAAACATCCCTTATTCGAATCATAAATCAAATTACACTTCCGGATAGCGGTGAGATAATTTTAGATGGAGAAAAATTACAGCCAAAACACGTGCAGACAATTGGTTATCTGCCGGAAGAAAGAGGTTTGTACAGTTCAATGAGAGTAGGGGAACAATGTTTGTATCTTGCTCAAATGAAAGGACTTTCTAAAGCCGAAGCCAAAAAACAATTGGATTATTGGTTTGATCGTTTAGGAATTCAAGGCTGGTGGAACAAAAAAATTCAGGAACTTTCTAAAGGAATGGCGCAAAAAATTCAGTTTGTAGTTTGTGTTTTGCACAAACCAAAACTGCTTATTTTAGATGAGCCTTTTTCTGGATTTGATCCTGTAAATGCCAATGTTATTAAAGATGAAATTCTGGCATTAAAAGAACAAGGTTCTACTATAATTTTTTCTACGCACCGAATGGAAAGCGTAGAAGAGCTTTGTGAAAACATTGCCTTAATCCACAAATCAAATAAATTAATTGAGGGAAAAGTTGTTGATGTAAAACGTCAATTTAGAACGAACAGTTTTGAAGTGGGAATCCTGACAAATAATGTTGAAGGTTTGATGTATGACATTACACAAAAATTTACTGTTTCTCCTGCGAGTTTTAAATCTTTAAATGATGATTTAAAATTGAATATTCAAATAGGAAATGCTTCACCAAACGAATTATTAAATGTTTTGACGCAGCGCGGACAAGTAACACATTTCGTGGAAAAAATTCCAAGCATTAACGATATTTTTATTCAGACTGTTACAGAAAATAAAGTTTAGATCTCAGTCCCGAAGCCTCAGGATAGATTTCAGAATTAATCCTGAAATTTAAAAATCTAAAGTCAACAATCTAAAATCTAAAATCAAGAAATGAGTATTATTTCATTAATTATAAAAAGAGAATTTATTGCCAAAGTCCGCAATAAATCTTTTGTTGTCATGACTTTTTTGAGCCCGCTTTTATTTGTGGCTATTGCTGTTTTTATCGGCTATTTAAGTTCAATGAAAGCCGAAACGAAACGAATAGCGATTCATGATGAAACCGGACTTTTTGCTGCCGATTTTTTGAAAGAAAACAAAAACAGTTCAGAGTTTAAATATTATAATTTATCTGAAATTGATGTAAAAGCTTTAAAAGACAGTATTACAAAAGAAAATTTCAGCGGTTTAATTGTTATCCCAAAAACAAATGATAAAAAAGATTTAGAAAGTAAAATTGAATTTATTTCTAATAACAGCCCAAGTATTTCTTTTATCGAAAACACACAGGATATTATTGGAAATAAAATTACAAAACTAAATCTCGAAGAAGCTAAACTAGATACGCTGGCAATTCAAAAAGCACAGTCAAATGTTAATATCCATTTGGTGAAAGCTTCCGGAGAAGAAAGTCTAAAAGGATTAAACGAAATTAAAATTGGAATTGGCGGTGCATTTGGATACTTGATTATGATGTTTATTATCATTTATGGAAATATGGTAATGCGAAGCGTAATCGAAGAAAAAACAAATAGAATTATCGAAATCATTATATCATCAGTAAAACCATTTCAGTTAATGATTGGTAAAATTGTAGGAACTTCACTGGCCGGAATTTTACAGTTTATGATTTGGGCTATTATTGGTTTGGGATTAATGTTTGCTGCTTCGGCATTTTTTGGCGTAAATGTAGGGCCAACGGCGAGAATTTCGCCAGAAATGATGCAGTCAGCACAGCATGAGTTTTCAGGATCGGCGCAAATGTATATTGCCGAATTATGGAATCTGCCAATAGCAAGTATTATAATTGGTTTTGTAATTTATTTTATTGGAGGATATTTTCTATACAGTTCATTCTATGCAGCAATTGGAGCAGCAGTTGATAATCAAACAGATTCACAGCAGTTTTTACTGCCAATTTTAATGCCGCTGATACTAAGTGTTTACATCGGATTTTTTACTGTAGTAAACGATCCGCACGGAACTATTGCAGTTGTGTTTTCAATGATTCCGTTAACCTCGCCAATAGTTATGTTAATGCGTATACCGTTTGGCGTGCCGTGGTGGCAAATCGCAATTTCGGTATCATTATTGTTTGCTTCATTTTTCCTTGTTGTATGGTTCGCAGCTAAAATTTACCGAGTAGGTATTTTAATGTACGGCAAAAAACCAACCTGGAAGGAATTGTATAAGTGGTTGAAGTACTAGTTCTTTAAAGTTGCAAAGGTCCAAAGAAACAAAGGTTCAAAGATTTTTGGATTTTTAGAAACTTAGGATATACAACTTTTAGAATTACGCTAAGCATAAAAGAGATATTACTAATAACAGGTTAAAAGGTAAATGACGACAAAGATTTAAAACTTTGCACCTCTGTGCCTTTGTAACTTTGAACCTTAGAAAAAAAATGAGTAAAATACTAATTATCGAAGACGAAGCAGCGATTAGAAGAGTTTTGGTAAAAATTTTATCAGAAGAAAATGATTCCTATCAGGTAGATGAAGCCGAAGATGGGGCTGCAGGACTTGAAAAAATAAAAAACAACGATTACGATTTGGTTTTGTGCGATATCAAAATGCCAAAAATGGACGGTGTTGAGGTTTTGGAAGAAGCAAAAAAGATAAAACCAGAAATTCCGATGGTCATGATATCGGGTCACGGCGATATGGAAACTGCGATTCAGACTATGCGTTTAGGAGCTTTTGATTATATTTCGAAACCGCCGGATTTGAATCGTTTATTGAATACTGTCCGCAATGCTTTAGATAAAAAACAATTAGTAGTTGAAAATAAAATTCTAAAGAAAAAAGTCAGCAAAAATTACGAAATGATTGGTGAGAGCGAATCAATCAATCATATAAAAGTGATGATTGATAAAGTTGCTCCAACAGAAGCCAGAGTTTTAATCACGGGACCAAACGGAACCGGAAAAGAATTAGTAGCACATCAATTACACGAAAAAAGCGAACGTTCTGGTTTTCCTTTAATCGAAGTAAACTGTGCGGCAATTCCGAGTGAGTTGATTGAAAGTGAGTTATTCGGACACGTAAAAGGTGCTTTTACATCTGCGGTGAAAGATCGTGCCGGAAAGTTTGAAGCTGCAGATAAAGGAACTATTTTCTTAGATGAAATTGGTGACATGAGTCTTTCGGCGCAGGCAAAAGTTTTGCGAGCGTTGCAGGAAAGCATGATTACAAGAGTTGGTGCCGATAAAGACATTAAAGTTGATGTTCGTGTTGTTGCGGCAACTAATAAAGATTTAAAAACAGAAATTGCCGAAGGTCGTTTCCGTGAAGATTTATACCACCGTCTGGCAGTAATTTTAATTAAAGTACCGCCTTTAAATGAAAGACGTGATGATATTCCAGCTTTAATTTCGCATTTTGCAGAGAAAATTGCATCAGAACAAGGAAATGCGGTTAAAGGATTTTCGGCGCAGGCGATACAATTATTGCAGGAATATGATTGGACCGGAAATATTCGTGAACTGCGAAATGTTGTAGAAAGATTAATCATTTTAGGAGGCAGTGAAATCTCCGAAAATGACGTGAAAATGTTCGCAAGCAAGTAAAGTGCTTCGCGCTTTAGGCTATAAGCTTTGGGCTTTAAGCTTTTATAGAAACTAAATAATTTTTGCTTACAGCGTTCAGCTTAAAGCTTAAAGCATAAAAAAAATGAAACTAAAAAAGATAAACGAGAAATTACAAGACGGATTAATTGAAAATGGTTTAACAGAAGCAAATGTTTTGCAGATGGAAACTTTTTCGATCATAAAAAGCGGTGCAGATTGTATAATTATTTCTCCTGAAAAAAGCGGAAAAACCACTACAATTGTCCTGAATGTTATTCAGCAGTTAGCTGGAAAAAATGAAGAATCGCCTCGTGCTTTGATTATTGTTGAAGACAAAGAAAAGGTGCTTGAAATGGAAGAACTTTTTGAGAAATACGGAAAATATACCAATCTCGAAGTTTACGGTGTGCATGATAAAGGCGATATGGATTACGATAAAAATTATGTTTCTACCGGAATCGATGTTTTAATTGGAACGCCAAATAAATTAAGCGAAATGTTTTCAACGGCTGGTTATAACGTAAATCGTTTAAGAATGTTTATCTTAGATGATGCTGATCCTATTTTAAAACTGCGTCATGAAACGAAGATCATGCGTATTTCAAACAGTATTGCTAAAACACAGCGTTTAATTTTTGCTGAAACATTGTCAGAGCGTATCGAAATATTGGCAGATAAAATGCTAGTAGAGCCATATTTATTTGATATGGATGAAGAAGGCGAGGAGGAACTTGACGAAGAAGACGACGATATTGAGGAAGAAGAATAATATGTAGAGAAACTTGAAATTGTAATAAACATCGAATGAGAAAACATCTTTTATATTTTTTGCTTACAATGTTTATTACAACTAGTTTTTTAAGTTGTGCCAGCTTTTCAAAAAAAACTTTTGAAGCGTCACTGCAAGATTTAGAAAGAGAAAATATTTCCAAGCTTGAAGGGAATTATGCTCTTAATCCGATTATAAGATATAAAGAAAAAGTTCCGGAAGAAATCACATCAAATGATAAGCTTCCGGATTCCTTATTTCTGGATGATGCTTATCAATTTATGGTAATACCAAATGTCAGCATCAAAAAGAAAATATACCGAAAAAGCGAAAATAGTAATCGCAGCATTGCTCTTAAATTTCAATCGGAAAAATTACTTTTGATAAAAGTGTATCAGGATTCTGAAGTAATTAAGGATACGCTGTTGTCGGGAAAACTCAAAAAAGGAATGTTTTATCTGGATAATAAGTTCTCAAAATGCACTGGAATTCCTTATTTTTTGGGAGGATGCCAAAGCAATAAAAGAAGAATTGGCTTGTCTAAAAATGGAAATCTTCTGATTAATGAAGCTGATAGTAATAACGGTGCTTTTTTGTTTTTGTTTTGGGCAGGAACAGATTATAACCTGACTTATGAATATCAGAGGAAATAAGAATATAAAATTTTATAATTCGATTAATGGAAATTATTAAAACATTTAAATTTTTGATTATTGCGCTTTTGTGTTTTTTTCTGGTAATTTATATTTTAATAATTTCCTATGTTTATTTTAATCAGGTTGAACTGGTTTTTCATAGTTCAAGACTGCCTAAAGATTATAAATTTGGATATCAGCAAAAGTTTGAAGAAATTAATATTACATCGTTTGACGGAGTAAAGTTAAACGGGCTTTTATTTAAAGTTGAAAAATCGAAAGGACTTGTTTTTTATTTACATGGAAACGCTGGGACACTTGAAACTTGGGGAAGTATTGCAAAAAGATATACTTCTTTAGGTTATGACATTTTTATTCTTGATTATAGAAGTTTTGGAAAAAGTGAGGGAAAAATTGAAGACGAAGAACAATTATCAAAAGATATTTCGATCGTTTACAACTCTATTTCTAAAAGGTATTCAAAAGATAAAATTATAATTACCGGATATTCTATTGGGTCTGGGTTTGCTGTAAAACTAGCTGTAGAGAACAAACCTAAAGCTTTAATACTTCAGGCTCCCTATTATAGTTTTTTGGAGCTGTCAAGTTCACGAGTTCCATTTTTTCCGGATTTTATGAAAAAGTTCAGTTTGGAAACTAATGTTTATCTTCCAGAAGTAAAAGCTCCAATTTATATTTTTCACGGAACAGATGATCAATTAATTCCTTTTAATAATTCAGTTAGATTAAAGGAACTTTTAAAGTCAAAAATAAATTTTTATCCTTTAAAAAATCAAGGACATATTGGAGTAAATGAGAATGAAGATTTTCAAAATCAGTTAAAAATCATATTAGAATAAAATTAATAATTATAAAAAATAAATGCCATGGGATTAATGAAAGTGTATTCAGGAAGCGAAATACTTGCAATTGCTTTGCAGGAAAGATTAGAAGAAGCTGGAGTAGAAACAGTAAAAAAAGATAATATTCAATCGGCTCGTTTAGGAGGTTTCGGCGGTACAGATCTGGCTGTTGAGGTTTTTATTCAGGAAACAGATTTTGCAAAAGCAAATCCGGTTATTGAAGAATTTAGAATGAGTCTTTAAGAGTTTTCAGTTTACAGTCACAGTTTTCAGTAATTACTGAGGCTGTGACTGTAAACTGCAACTGAAAACTAAAAAAAAAAATGCAATACAAAATGCTAGTTCTCGACATGGATGATACCTTGTTGACAGACGACCACAAAATTTCTGATTTAAATAAAAAAGTATTATTAGAAGCGCAGGCAAAAGGTGTTCATGTTGTTTTGGCGTCCGGACGCCCAACTTCGGCAATGACAGTTTATGCCAAAGAACTGGAATTAGATTTAAACGATTCCTATATGATTTCGTTTAACGGAGCCATTATCAGCCGTGTTAAGGATGATTTGGTTTTGTTTGAACAAAAACTTACTATCGAACAAATTCATGCATTGTACGATTACAGTGTTAAAATGAAAACGCATATTATAACTTATTTAGATAATGAAATTATAAGCGAAACAGATTCTGAGTATATAGAAGTTGAGAAAGAAATTACCGGCATGGTGCATCGCAAAGTGCCTAGTTTTAAAGATTATGTTGACAGACCGGCTGTAAAATGTATTTTATTAGAAAATCCAGTTTATTTAAAAGAAGTTGAAAAAGATTTAAAACCAACAATGCCTCATTTAAGTGTTTCAATGTCTAAACCCTTTTTTCTGGAAGCGGCACAGCAAGGCATTGATAAAGCGGCAAGCTTGAAACTTTTGGCAGAAAAACTTTGTGTGCTTCAAAGCGAAATTATTGCAGTTGGTAATGCAGGAAACGACTTGACAATGATAGAATATGCAGGACTTGGTGTTTGGGTTGATAATGTAACGCCGGAATTACGCGATAAGGCCGATTTAATTGTGGCTTCAAATAATAATGACGGAGTGGCAGAAGTAGTGCAGAAATATATTTTAAATTAAATTTTGATGAAAAATCCAATTGAAACTGAGCGTTTGATATTGCGGGAATTACTTCTTTCTGATGTTGATGGAATGTTTGAATTAGATTCAAATCCAAATGTGCATTTATTCGTTGGAAATAATCCTGTAAAAAATATTGAACAAAGTGTGGAATATATTCATTTTGTTCAAAAACAATATAAAGATTTTGGAACAGGACGCTGGGCTGTTATTCTTAAAGAAACTAATGAATTTTTAGGCTGGTCAGGAATAAAGTTTATTACCGATGAAATTAACGGACATACTAACTTTTATGAAATTGGTTACCGTTTGATTGAAAAACATTGGGGAAAAGGATATGCAACAGAAGCGGGAAAAGCTTTTGTTAATTATGCTTTTAATGAAATGAAAGTGGATGCACTTTATGCATATGCGGACGCAGGTAACGAAAATTCAAGAAAAATTCTCGAGAAACTAGGCTTACGTTATGTAAACTCTTTTGAACATGAAGGAGAAATTGAAGTCTGGTACGAAATCAAAAATCCAAACTTATAGATTTTAAAAAGAAATGCGTTCCAAATCTTTGTAAGCTTATAAAACCTGCAAAGATTTGGAAAACGTAGTTTCTTTAATTATTTTTTTGCTACAGAAACAAAATACTTGTTTCCGTCACCCATTGTAAGTTTTACACGCTCGTCGCAAAGATCGATTGCAAAATTTGCACTTTCGTAACAGCTGCAAGTTGTGTTTTTATCTTTAGACATTTCAGTTTTACAATTGTTGTTTTTAAAAGTAGCCAATTGCGGTGTATATAAACTTACTAAATCTGTAGAAGCAGTTACTAATGAAATGATACTTGCTGAGTTGTTGTTTGTAATTCTGTAAACAATTCTATCAGTATAATTTACTTCGTTTACAGTTACTTTACGAATGTAAGTATAGGCTGTAGATCCTTCACCTGGTTCTTTTACTTCAAATTTAAATCCAACTGCACGAATAGCAACATCAAATTGCTGCTGCGAATTTAAACTTGCCCAAGTTGTTAAAGTGCTGATAGAAGGAAATGGATTTGCAACTGGGGCATTAGTAGTTTGCGCTTGCGAACTAAAAACGGTTAAGAACATCAAGCAGATTGTGGGTAAAAATGCTTTCATAAAGCGTGGTATTTGTATTTTAATTTTGCCTACTCTCTTTGGTTTTCGGCTTTCCCATTTCATTTTGTAACACAAAACAACAACATAACGAGTAAAATTCAAAATTGTTATGTTCGATTTATTATTAAATTAATCAAAACCATCTAAAATTCTCAAAACCGAATAAATTCAGCACTAGAATTTAGACAAAGGTAAATGTAAGATTTTTTGAATTTAAATCTATAAAAAATGCATTTAATCGATAAAATTTGCACTTAATCGATGTTTTTGTCATTTTATTCTTATCGAATTGTAGAGATAAAGATCGTGAAAAATATTGTCTTATCAAAATAAGATATCATACTATACAGCGTTTTTATTTGAATATTTTAATCAATAATGCAAATTGTTGAAACGAAGTGCCTTAATTGGTTTTCTTTTACCAATTTTGTTTGTAAATTTGCAGCCTTAAATTTTTTGACAACGATTTCATTAATTTAAGAAAATTATGGAAAATAGAAAAAAAGTTGCCTTTTACACTCTGGGTTGTAAACTGAATTTTTCAGAGACTTCAACAATCGCCAGAAATTTTAATGACGAAGGTTTTGATCGCGTCGATTTTGAGGAAGTTGCCGATATTTATGTTATTAATACCTGCTCTGTTACAGAAAATGCTGATAAACAATTTAAGCAGGTTGTAAAAAAGGCAATGAAATTAAATGAAAAGGCCTTCGTAGCAGCAGTTGGCTGTTATGCTCAGCTGAAACCAGAAGAATTAGCTGCTGTAGACGGTGTCGATTTGGTTTTGGGAGCTACAGAAAAATTTAAAATCACAGATTATATTCACGATTTGAGCAAAAACGATATGGGTGAAGTTCATTCATGCGAAATTGCCGAAGCTGATTTTTATGTAGGGAGCTATTCTATTGGTGATCGTACACGCGCTTTCCTGAAAGTTCAGGACGGATGCGATTATAAATGTACGTATTGTACAATTCCGCTGGCTCGTGGAATTTCAAGAAGTGATGCTTTAGAAAATGTTCTAAAAAATGCTAAAGAAATCTCTGCTCAAAATATTAGAGAAATTGTTTTAACCGGAGTAAATATTGGAGATTACGGAAAAGGGGAGTTTGGAAACAAAAAACACGAACATACTTTTCTTGATTTAGTTCAGGCTTTGGATAAAGTTGATGGAATTGAGCGTCTTCGTATTTCCTCTATCGAACCTAATTTATTGAAAAATGAAACAATAGATTTTGTTTCAAAAAGCCGAACTTTTGTACCGCATTTTCATATTCCGTTACAATCAGGAAGCAATGATATTTTAAAATTAATGAAACGCCGTTATCTGCGTGAAGTATATATTGACCGAGTAAATAAAATTCGCGAAGTTATGCCCCATGCTTGTATTGGTGTAGATGTAATTGTTGGTTTTCCTGGCGAAACAGATGAACATTTCTTAGAAACGTATCATTTTTTAAATGAGTTGGATATTTCTTATTTACACGTTTTTACCTATTCTGAAAGAGATAATACAGAAGCTGTAGATATGCCTGGAGTTGTTCCTTCAAATGTAAGGGCAAAACGCAGTAAAATGCTGCGAGGTTTATCCGTTAAAAAACGCCGTGCTTTTTATGAAAGTCAGTTAGGAACAAACAGAACCGTACTTTTTGAAAGTGAAAATAAAGAAGGATATATTCACGGTTTTACTGAAAACTATGTTAAAGTAAAAACACCTTGGAATCCAGAATTGATTAATACGTTACACGAAATCAATTTAACAAAGATTGATGAAGATGGAAGTGTTCGTATGGAGTTTCTAAATAAATTAGCAGAAGCTTAAAAATAAACTCAAAGTATTTGTCATTGCGAGGAACGAAGCAACCGCACTAATAATGAGTAAGCTTGAGGTTTAAAGCAATACATAATGAGATTGCTTCGTTCCTCGCAATGACTAAAAGCATAAATAAAAAGCCCTTTTTTAAAAGTGCTTTTTATTTTATAACTATTTTGGATTCTCAGTAATTACCAGTTTCAAAGAATTTATATAATCCGTATCAAATTCAATAACTCTGATTTTCTCAGGATTAAAACTCAATTCTCCGCCAAACTGGCCTCTTGTATCCAGAAAATCGATTAAAAGTTCTTCATCTGTCAAAGAAATTAATTTTCCTAAATAAGCTGATTTTGCAGACTTTTTAGAAATCTGAAAAATTCCATGCTTATTATTTATAAAGCTTAAAATAGAACTTAAATCCCGGATTGGAATAATATCTTCGGCATTTGTTTTTAAACCTTTTAAACGGATTACTTTTTCGGTGAAAGCCAAATCCTGATCTCTGTGTACGGCTTCAATGTTCTTGTTTCTCAAAATTACATAACCGTCCAAAATATAATCAACAGGATTGTTTCGAAGTAAAATCCAATCATCAGAATAATCAATAAGAAAACCGGTAAAAATTTCTTTTTTATCCTGAAATTCTATAGCAATTAATTGTCTTAAATATTGTTCCATTTGATTTTATGTTAAAGGCTGTTAAGAACTTTGTCAAAGTTTTAAACTTATACAAAGCGTAGAAAAAGGTTTTACGGATTTGTAGACCAAATACTGCTGTTTTTAATAAACACTCTGCGGTTTAATTTTAACTGAGCAATAATTAAATCTGCCATATCTTCAGACTGCATCACTTTTTCAGGATTTCCATCGGTTAACTTTAAGTCTTTTGCCATATCTGTCGCAACTGTACTTGGTGTTAAAGCAGTAACACGAATATTGTGTTTTCTCATTTCCTGCATTAAAGAATCCGTTAAACCTAAAACAGCAAATTTAGAAGCACTGTACGCACTTGTTAAAGCGTTTCCGTTTAAACCTGCAGTTGATGAAATATTGATAATATCACCGGTTTGTCTTTCAATCATATTCGGAATAATAGCACGTGTTGTATAATACGTTCCCATTAAATTAACCTGAATAATTTTTTCGAATTCGGCAGTTTCTAATTCTAAAAATTTTCCAAAAGAAGCAATCCCGGCACTGTTAATTAAAATGTCGATATGTTTAAATTCGGCTAAAGCTTTTTCAACAGCTGAATTGATAGAATTGATATCAGAAACGTCAGCAGATAATGCCAAAGATTTTACGCCCAATTTATTGGTTTCTGCTGCCAGTTGATCAACATCGGCCTGCGTTCTTGAAACTAAAATTACATTTACACCTTCTTTTGCCAAAGCAATTGCAACTGCTTTTCCAATTCCTTTTCCAGCGCCAGTAATAAACGCATTTTTATTTTTTAAGTCTGTCATGATTTGTTTTTTAGAAATGCAGAAAGCATCATTTTAAGTATAACAAAAATAAAACTTTTGCCAGCTAAAATGATGCTTTCTTATGTTTTCTTAATCTAAGTTTAACAACTTTCTTATTCCTTTAGAACCATGTCGATACACATTACTGCTGCAAGGATTAATTGTCTAAGCGGACTATCTGATGGTACGGTTTCTTCAATTTTCAATACATAATTATCTGCACTTGTAAAAAACTCTTTACCTAATCCTGCCCATTTTTTGCTTACCTGAGCAAGCTGTTTGTTTTCATGCGAGAATTTAAAATCCCAGCCGGTCCATTTTCCCTGTAATGTTGCAGCCGGTCTTTCATTTTTATCTAAGATGTCAAATTTACCGCCAATAGAAAAGAACTTTTGTTTGAAGGTTCCAAGTAATCTGTCTTTCTCGTCAAAAACTTTAACTGTTGAGCGAAAAATGGCAACTCCTCTTTTTACAGAAATTAATTTCTCGCCAGAAGCCGTTGTAATTTCAATGTCAAAAGGCGTTGCTCTTTTATAATCTGTAAAACGAAATATTTTAGTAAAGAAACCAAGATTGTTTTCTCGGCAGTTCATTATAATTTGATTCGTTTCTGGATCATAAATATCATAGTTGTTTGCGGCTTTAAACATTCCGATGTGTTCTTTAACTAAAAATAGATTTTGGCTTAAAATTGGGTTCATACGTTTGTAAAAAATTAGTGTTTCGAATAAAGCGCAAATGTAATAAAATATTTATTAATTGTATTGCTCAGAAGTTTCGACAAGACGAATAAATTCGGCTTTGTAACCGCCTTTGTCAAATGACATTCCTTGTTGTGCCAATTCAGCAATACTCTCTGAAGATTTATCAGTAATTAATTTTGAATCTCTTAATTTTAACCCGAACCAGGCCACGGCTGTGCTGAATTTAAAGTCATCACTTGCTTGGTCTAAACTAACCGATTTAGTATTGATTACCTGAACCATTTCGATGCTTTTGTCTCCGTCAGGTTTTTTATAACGGAATTTTATTGTCGCAAGTTCATTGCTGTAATTGGCAGAATTGGTTTCGGTTTTAGTGTATTTTAAATCATCTGGCTGTACATTTAAAAAATCGCTTTTTACACCAGCCGGAATAATTTCATACAAAGCCGTAACAGTATGATTACTTCCTAATTCTCCGGCATCAATAGCATCATTTTTAAAATCTTCCGGACGAAGTTTTCTGTTTTCATAACCAATCAATCGATACGCCTGAACTTGTTTCGGATTAAATTCAATCTGGATTTTTACATCTTTTGCAATTGCAAACATAGAACCTTTAAATTCTTTTCCTAAAAAACGATTGGCTTCCTGAATGTTATCGATATAAGCATAATTTCCGTTTCCTTTATCAGCCAGGATTTCCATTTTGCTGTCTTTGTAATTTCCCATTCCGTAGCCTAAACAAGTTAAGAAAACACCAGTTTTTCTTTTTTCCTCGATTAGTTTTTCCATATCAGAATTAGACGAACTTCCTACGTTAAAGTCTCCGTCGGTTGCCAGAATTACACGATTATTACCGCCTTTAATGAAATTTTCTGTGGCAATTTTATAAGCTAGTTCAATTCCTGCACCTCCGGCAGTACTTCCTCCGGCTTCTAATTGATCTAGAGCCTTAATTATTGTTTTTTTCTCATTTCCAGATGTTGGAGGCAGAACCATTCCTGCTGCACCTGCATATACTACGATAGATACTTTGTCGGTTGGGCGTAATTCATTTACCAATATTTTCATGGATTGTTTTAGCAGAGGCAGTTTGTTCATGTCTTCCATTGAACCCGAAACATCGATTAAAAAAACAAGATTTGATGAAGGAAGATCGTTTGTTGCAATGTTTTTTCCCTGTAAACCAATTTTTAGAATCTTATTTTGTGAGTTCCAAGGCGAATCGCTGTATTCTGTATTAATAGAAAACGGATGTTCATTTTTTGGCTGCGGATAATTGTATTTAAAAAAGTTTACCATTTCTTCTACACGCACAGCATCTTTTGGAACTTCTTGTCCGCTGTTTAAAAAACGTCTGATGTTAGTATATGAAGCATTATCTACATCAATAGAAAAAGTAGAAAGCGGTGCCGTTTTCGGGCTTTCGAAAGCATTTTCTACAAAAGTATCATAATCTTCCTGAGTTGGCAGAGTTGGATTTGGTCTGATAATATTTAGTTTTTTATCTAATTCCTGCTCCGAAAGATTTTTGTAAAGTCCTTTTTTTGTTGCAATAATAACGGCACCATTTGCAGCTTTGCTTCCGTAAATTGAGGCAGCCGATTCATCTTTTAAAACTTTTACATCGTCAATATCATTCGGATTAATTTTAGCCATTTGATCTGCTTTTATAGGAACTCCATCTACGATATACATTGGTTCGTTTTTAGGCGCAGCAGATTCAGAAGCAGGCATAGAAACATTTGGAGCCGGAGTATATTGGTTGTTTGATGAGATTTGTAAACTTGAGACTTTTCCTTGTGCCATCATTCGGGATTCTTTTACCATTTTCTTTCTGGATTTTGAAGTCCCATAACCCACTGTAACAACTTCTTGCAGCTGATTCCCACTTTCTTTTAGTGTAATATTGATGATATTAGAATCTTGTACCGTAACGGTTTGCGTGTTCATTCCAACATAACTAAAAACAAGAATATCTCCTTTTTGAACCTGAATGCTGTATTTGCCGTCAAAATCGGTTGTGGCAGCAGTTTTTGTTTTTTGCATGTAGACATTAACTCCAGGAAGCGCAATTGAATTTTCATCTGTAACAGTTCCTGTAATGGTTCTTTGCTGCGCCATTGTTACGAAACATATAAGCATAGCAATGGCTGATGAAATAAGTTTTAGACTTTTCATGATAGTAAGTTTTAAATTAATGTTCGGATTTTTTTCTTTACCAAAGCTCAAAACTTTGACAAAGATTTACTGTTTTCGGCTATTTTTTCTGAGCCGGTTTTCCTGTTTTTGTAGTAATAATGACAACTCCTTTTTTTCCTTTTTCGCCATATTTTTCTGTGGCTTCCAGATCCTGTAGAATTGTTATGGTTTTAATTTCCTGCTCGTTTAGTGGAGCATATGGACTTGTTGGATTTTTTCCGAATAAATCATTTTCTGAATAATATATTCCGTCAATAATATAAAGCGGATCATCTAATATAACAAGAGACTCAACATTTGAAGGTTCCAGATTAGGAAGCTCTCTCTGCATCATTCTGTCTCTTTTTACATCATCGGTGTGAGAAATTGCATTGCCGTTCAGTACAACTAATGGAGCACTTTTTCTAGGAGATTGTGCTGCTTTTTCGGCAGAAGAACTAAAAGATTCTTTTGATGCTTTTTTAGCATAACCAAAACCAGGTTCTGTCTGCACTTTAGATTTTGAAAGCATAATTTCTTCGTCTTTCGCTTCTTCTTCTGCGCGAACTGGAGAAGGTACTGCCATTATAGCATCATAATTTGCTCTTTCAGTTACAACAGGTGGAGTTAAAACTGCATTTGGTGCTGCTTGTACTTCCTGAACCGCTACTTTTTCTTGCTGTTTAATTTGTTTGTCCAGAATTTTAACGGCTTCTTCTTTTGGAACCAATTGCGAATCTGAAGAAACTACTGCTTTGTTTTCTTCAAAAGACGGGTCTTCTGTTGTTGGTTTATCATCTTCGTTAACTACAACTTTTGGCGTTTCGATAACGGCTTTTTTATCGGTTTTTAAAAATTGGTATCCTAAAGAGATTACTAATAAAAGAGAAGCCGCAACCGCAATTTTTTTCCAAAGTGAAATGGTTTTTCTGTCTTCTTTTCTGTCGAGTTTTTCTTCAACGCGCGACCAGACTTTTTCCATTCCCGGAAAATCTTTGGTTTCTGCACTATCTGCAGCTTCCTTAAATCTGTTGAATATTTTATCTTGATTGTCCATGACTATTTTGCTTTTTGATAATACAATTTATTTACTAATTCCTTCAGCTTGGTTTTTGAGGCATTCAATTGTGATTTTGAAGTGCCTTCAGAAATGTTAAGCATAGCTGCAATTTCTTTATGTCCGTAACCTTCAATAACAAAAAGGTTAAAAACAGTTTTACAGCCGTCTGGAATATGGTTTAATAAATTGAGTAAATCTTCTTCTTCTAATGCGTTCATTTCTTCTGTAAAAGGCTGCGAAAGAACCTTAACATCATCAAGATACATATTGAAGTTTGTGTTTTTCTTGATTGATGCCAAACAATAATTAACGGCAATTTTTCTGGCCCAAGCTTCAAAGGCTTTTTCTTCCTTAAGCTGATCTAATTTTGTAAATATGGTATAGAAAGCATCGGCAAGCGCCTCTTCGATTTCTTCTTCTTTCTTTAGGTATCGTTTGCAGACGCGATACAATTTTGGAGCCATGTGCTCATAAACCTGACGCTGGGCATCACGGTTCATTTTTTTGCAGTTAGAAATTAGAGTTTCGTTTATCACAATTTTGGTCTTTAATTATAAAGAGTGCTAAAAAGATAAAAAGGTTGGGACGCAGATGAAAAAAAGTTTAATTTTTTTATTTATTATTTTGCGAAGACGCACTACAGCACGTCTTCGCAAGCATTTATAGAATCTTATAAAAAAGCAAAAATTTAAAAGTTATGGTTTAATTTGAAATTTTGTATTTCCAACCTGCCACAATGCAAAGGCATACATGTCAGCTTCATCTCCAAAGGTAACATCCAAATCATTAGAATGATGACCATTGGCATAATTAACATGCAGTAAAACCGGATTATCAGAGCTGGTGGAATTTTGTAAAATAGCTGCAAATTTACCAGGCTCCCAAGGGGTAACTCTAGGGTCGTTAATACCGGTGCGAATTAAAACCGCAGGATATTTTACTCCTTTCTTTACCTTGCTTTGCGAATCCATTTCTAATATATGTTTTACATCTTCTTCATTTTTTAGAGAGCCAATTTCAGGTATTTGGTTTGGACCATTAGGAGTAGTTTCCATTCTTAAGGTGTTTGTGCAGCCTACTTCTACAAGTGCCACTTTGTAAAGATCAGGGCGTTCGGTAATTGCTCTTCCAATCAATACACCTCCCATGCTTACTCCATTTCCAATAAGTTTTTCTTTAGAAGTATATTTTTCTTTTATCAAATATTCAGAACAGGCAATAAAGTCTTTCCATGTATTTGGTTTTTTAGCTTTCATTCCGTCTACATGCCATTGATTGCCTTTTTCACCTCCGCCTCTTATGTGTGTAAAAGCTACAATAGTATGCTGTTCTAATAAAGTCATTAAACTAGGGCCGACAAAATACGGATATTGGCTAATTCCATAGGCACCATATCCTGTAATAAAGCAAGATGTAGAACCATCCATTTTGATGTTTTTAGGATAAATTATAGATAAAGGCACCATTACTCCATCATGACTTGGTACTTCTATTTCTTTTACAACATAATCTTTGCTAAAGTCAGGGAATGTACCATTAGATGTTAATTCTTTGCTTTTTTCTAATTTACCTGTTAAGCCGTTATAATCATAATCTGTTGATGGTGTAACCCAGCCATTGTTAAAAAGCATCAGATCATCGTTGTAACGTGGACTTAGTGGATATCCGGCATTAGAACCCGCAGGTATTGGAATCTTTTTGATTTCTAAAGTTTTGGCATTAAGTTGAAAAATTTCCTGATTGATTCCGTCACTCAAATTATAGTAAATGAAGTTTTTAGACTTTCTTAATCTTCGTACTATTTTATTGCTTTCAGGAACAAGAATCGTTGGATTGTTGAAATCTGGATTTTTTAGACTTGTATATGCTAGTTTATAATTAGGTGTATTTTTATGAGTAAGGAAAAATATTTTGTCGCCAATAATTTGGCTGTCAGTTATTTCATCTTCATATTTTATTAATGGTTTCCAATTAATTTTTGATTTTCCCAGTTCTGAAAACGGGGCATAAAAAGAAAATTCTTCATTTTTTGTAGATCCAATATCCAAAATGACATACGAATAATCATCAGGAAGCTTAACAGAAGGAAATTGTGCCGCTAAAATTTCTAACTCAGGATTGTTTTCTTTTGAAGCAAGTATTTTATCTGTTTTGGGATCAGTGCCAATTACATGTATAAGCGATTTCATGTTCTTCAAAAAATCGTCACTTGTATTATTTCTAGTGACCATTTGAGTGTAGGTTATGGCTTTACTGTCTGGAGTAAATTCAAAAGGGAATTCGCTCCAAACAGGCGTAAGTTTATCTGAGAGGAATTTTTTTGATTCAAGATCCATAATTTTAAGATCGCAAACTTCTGCGCCATCTTCAGATATAGTTACTGCCAATTTTTTATTGTCAGGACTAATATTAAAACTGGTTATAGTGGCACCTTTAGTTATTGTGCTGGGATCTAATAATAAAATTTCAGCTCCGTTTCTATTTTTACGGAAATACAATTTATATATGTTTTCTTTCTTTTTATTTTTTGTATAGTAATAAATATCTCCAACTTGTCTAATAGTTCCGTATTGATCTCCACTCAAAGCTTGAATTTCTTTCATTCTGTTAAAAAGAGCATCACGTCCAGAAATTGTTTTCACAATAGAGTTGGTATAATCCGATTCGTCTTTGAACCATTTTTGAACTTCAGGATTGTTCATGTCTTCAAGCCATCTGTATGAATCTGTGATTTTTGTTCCAAAATAATCCTCTACAACAGGACGTTCAGGAGTTGCAGGGTATTTGTACTGGGCTTGTGAAGCTTGACTTGTAATAAAAACTAAAAGAGCGAAAGCGGTTTTTTTGATCATTATTTTTAAATAAATTTATAATTATTGGTTCTTGGTTTTGGTATAAAAGACGTTATTTTAAGAAAAATGTTACATTTTATTTAATTGGAAGAGTCAATTTGAAAATTTTGGTTTCTAACAATTCCGTATCATTATCCTCGCAAAGTAAAAACTCGATTTTATTGTTTTCTTTTTTATAGAAAGTCAAACCTTCAAATTTATTAGTTGAAGTAATTTTTTGAGTAAAATCAATTTTCATCGTTTTAAGATCAATTCTGCCAATAAAGCTTCCTAAAATTTCACCATCATCATAAGTTGATTTTGTGTTTTCGACGGTTGAAAGAAAATAGATTTTGTCTTCGACTAAAACAGCATCAGTAAAACTGGAACGAATGCCTTTTATTTTTGGAAGTTTATAATTGGTCGCAACCAAAGCAAATTCATCACCGAGACTTTTGGCGTGAATGGTAAAAATGGTGTTTTTATTTGATACGCCATTTCCGCGGTTAAATAAATACCAGTTTTCACCATCAAAGACAGCTCCTTCCAGATTAAAATCTTCTGGTTTTATTGAACCGAAATTCTGCATTACGGCATATAAATCGACTAAATTGTTTTTTTGTAAAACGTTTTTATTTTTAATATCAAACTCAATCATTTTGTTTCGGTTTTCGGTAGAGCCGGAACCAAAAACATAAAGCGTATCGTTGTGATGTGTTAAAGATTCAAAATCTGGTTTTAAATTTTTGGGGATATTCTGCGTTGGATTATCAATTAAAGCATGCTGATTCAACTGCTGATTCTGCATGTTGTATTCGTATAAAAATCCGCTGTTGTCGCCAATAATGTAAAGGGCATCATTGTTGTAAAATAATCCTGATGCAGAACCGATTCCGATGATTTGAAATAATATCTCTAATGTAAATTTTTCCATGAATGTTATTTTGAAAAACAGGCAGCTAATAGTGATGCCGATAGCTGACAGAATTCGTAAAAGTAGTATATTTATGATATAAATGTGAAAAATATGAAATCAATAGATCCGAAAGATTTTAAAGTTACTGACAAAATCAAATTAAGTAAACTTCCTACTTTATTAAAAGTCGATGCTGATGCTGATGAAAAAGAAGAAAAATTAGACAAAGTCCAGGCGAAATTGAGTGATTTGCAGGATGTAATGTATGCACACAATAAATATGCTGTTTTAATTTGTCTGCAGGGAATGGATACTTCCGGGAAAGACAGTTTAATCAGGGAAGTTTTTAAAGAATTTAATCCGCGCGGAGTTGTGGTGCATAGTTTTAAAACGCCAAATTCTTCAGAACTGGAACACGACTATTTATGGCGTCATTATATTGCCCTGCCGGAAAAAGGAAAGTTTGCCATTTTTAACCGTACGCATTATGAGAATGTATTGGTAACACGTGTGCATCCGGAATATATTTTGGCAGAGAATTTACCCGGAATTAATTCTGTTGACGATATTAAACCTAAATTCTGGAAAAATAGAATTGAACAAATCAATAACTTCGAAAAGCATATTGCCGAAAACGGAACTATTGTCATGAAGTTTTTTCTGAACTTAAGTAAAGAAGAACAGCGTCAGCGTTTATTACGCCGTTTAGAAGAAGGAAAACACAATTGGAAATTCTCTCCGGGCGATCTTAAAGAGCGTGGACATTGGGATGAATATCAAAAGTATTACGAAGAAGCTATAAATGAAACTTCTAAAGAACATGCCCCATGGTACATTATTCCGGCCGATGATAAAGATATGGCGCGTTATATTGTAGCCAAAATTATTTGGGAAGAAATGAAGCAGTACACAGATATTAAAGAACCGGAACTGGACGATAAGATAAAAGCCAATTTTGCGCTTTATAAAGAACAGCTTGCAAAAAAATAGTTTTTTTAAGCTTCAGAAAAGCAAAATATTTATAGCAAAGAATAAACGTTTGCATTATAAAGCTTCATAGGAGTGACATATATTTAGATTACAGAAAAATATATGTCACTCCTCTGGAGCTTTTTTGTTTTAAGGATTGTTTTTCATTTAGATACCTTCAAAAATTCCGTTGGTCAAAACAATAGTGTAGTTCATCAAACTAATTTTAACAGCAATTGTGGTTTGTGCTCCTTTGCTGTTTGTTTAAAATATATAGGTTAATTTTGAATGTAAATCTTATAAATTATTTAGATGGTTGCAAATTATAAAAATAGCCATTGGATATTTTTAGTCTTTTTCTGGAGCTTATTAGGCATGACAATCTGGGCCCAGATGATTGAAGATTACGATTTTTTGACGGCCACGATTCAGGCAGTTTTAGTTTTGTTTTGTTCTGCCGTTTTAGCTCATATTTTAAGTGATGTTATACTGCCTAAAGCACTAAAACAAAATAAAATGAACTGGTTTGCGGTACAAAGCGTTATTGTTGTACTGCTTTTGGCATTTTGTCTGTCACTGATTTATATTGTTTTTTCTGATTCGGTTTTGAGAAGGAAAGCATATCCCGGAGAAGCTGATGTGGAGTCTCTTCATTTTCTGTGGTCACGATTTTACGGCAACATTCCATCGGCGATTTTAATCTGCGGTACTGCCTGCGGACTTCGGTTTTATCAGGAGCATAATGTCATCGAAAGAAATCATGCACAATTGCAGCAAGTTCACCTTGAAGCGCAAATCAAGATTTTGCAGGATCAGATAAATCCGCATTTGATGTTTAATATTTTGAATCATATTCATATTCTAATGCAGAGTAACGTACAATTGGCGTCAGTTTTATTGGTTCAGTTTTCAGATATTCTGCGTTATCAATTGTATGAATGCAACAAAGAATATGTGCCGCTGCATCTTGAAATTAAATATTTGAAAGATTTGCTTGCTGTTGAAGAAACCCGCTGGGGAAATGAACTGGAAGTAAAAAGTAAATGGAATATTGAAGACGGACAGCTTCAAATCGTACCATTGCTTTTGGTTCCTTTAATTGAAAATGCTTTTAAACACGTGTCCCGACTTCCAAATCAAAAAGGATACGTGCATTTATCGTGCGAGCAGATAAATCATCAATTGAATTTTAGAATCGAAAACTCGTATACAGAACAATATAAAATTCCGTCTAAAAGTCAGGGATTAGGACTTGAAAACGTACAGAAAAGATTAGCGATTCAATATCCGGAAAAACATCAATTCAATATCAATAAAACCGATTCTGATTTTACGGTTATTGTGGTTTTAGATTTAAAATGATTTTTTTTGCCACAGATTAAAATGATTAAAAAGATTTTATTTTTGCCACGACCCGAGCGATAGCGAACAGGTGAAGCAATTGCACTAATTAGCACGAATTTTTAATCTAATGCTTTGTGTCTGCATTCTTATTAAACTTAAAACTTTGCGAACTTTGCGTATCCCGACAGCTATCGGGATTGCGTCCTTTGCGGTTAAATTTTTTAGCCACAGATTACACAGATTAAAAGGATTAAAAAAATATTAAACCTGAAACAAAGAAAACCTGAAACAAAAACAATATTATGAACATGAAATGCCTCGTTATAGACGATGAACCTATTGCAAGAAACGGAATCGTAGATTTTATTTCTAAAATTGATTTTCTGGAAGCTGCAGGCACATGTGCTTCGGCATTAGAAGCGACTTCGTATCTTCAGGAAAAGCAAATCGATTTGATGTTTCTCGATATCAATATGCCTTATCTTACCGGATTAGAGTTTCTGGAAGCATTAGATAATCCGCCATTGGTGATTTTTACAACTGCTTATTCAGAACATGCTCTAGACGGATATCGGTTACAGGTTGTAGATTATTTATTAAAACCTATTACGTTTCAACGCTTTTATCAGGCATCTTTAAAAGCCAGACAATGGCATCAAATGATGCACGCTCCAAAACAAAATCAATTAGATCCGTTTTTATATGTGCGTCAGGAAGAAGGATTTCAGAAAATTTCCTGGGTAGATATTTTATATATTGAAGGAATGCAGAATTATGCTAAACTTCATTTTAAAGAAAAAGTCATTGTAATTCATCAAACCATGATTTCATTAGAAGAAACACTTCCGGCAGAGATTTTCTTTAGAATTCATAAATCATTTTTAGTAAACATCACTCATATCGATTCTGTTTCGGGCGGACGATTATTTATAAAAGGACAAGAACTACCAATTTCAAGAACCCGCCGCGAGGCATTATTGAAAGAGGTAGTCTATAAAAACTTATTAAGCAGGTAGCTCTAGAATTTCCATTTTAGAGCTATTGCTCCGTAAAAAGTAGTAGTAAATCTTGGATCGGCTATATCTTTTTCTTTAAAAATATCTTTAATCTTTCTATTAGTAGTAGAGAAACTGCGAAGAAGAGTAGTTCCAGCAGTAGGTTCAAGAGTCCAATGCTCGCCAAACTTAAGCTGAGGTCGTAAACCTGCAAGTATCTGCTGATATCCCAATAACGAAGATTTATTTCCAATTTTGGTTTCGGCCGTCATACCGCTTAATTCTCCCACAAGCTTTAAATCAAGATTGTCAGACATTTTATAGCCAAACTCCACACCTTCAGGAAAAGCAACTTTAAAATGCAAGGCGCCTCTGAATTCCCAATTAAAATAAATTCCGGGCAATACCATTGGCACACCAAAACTATTGGTTAAAACCGGGCCTATACCTAAAGCCAGATTAGGATTAAATTGTTTGATAAAAAGCACTCCTCCTTGTATCAGGACATCATCTTTGTTAATTTCGACCATATCTGTATAAACTCCAACAGAAGCCAGGATTAATAAAGACCAGGATGGAGAAATAGATCGTAAATGTTTAATACCAACTTGTGTGTTCAATAATTCAGTTGGAAATCCTGTCTGAAATTCTGTCGGGAGATCTTGAATATTGTAGTTTCTGTTTTCCATTCTCGCATAACTTCCATTTACAAAAACAGACCAGAGTCTGGGATTATTGTATTTGTCTGTTTCTAACGAAATTGGCACTTCAAAAACAATCTGGGCTCTTTTAAAATTGCTTTCGGCATTTGTTCTGGTGCTGTCCATTGGCCGGACATATTTAGAAAAAGGAACATAATCGACTTTAAACTCGCCTGAAATTCCGGATTGTGATTGTGCTGCAGCAGAAACCAATAAAAGAAGAAAAAGCTGCGATAGATAAAAAACTGTTTTGTTCATGATTTGATTAATTTTTCTGCGAATTACCGCGATCTAAATCAATCCTGAAAAATCATTTGACTAATGGTAATTTTGTTTTGACCAATGGCATAAAATACAAAACCCGGAAGACTATGAAAACTTCCGGGTCTGTTACCAAAAACAAAAAAATAAAATAAACCTTTCTTTTTATAGATCAAAACCATAGGCTAAACGTAAAGCCACTTGGTTGGTTTTGAATTTGTTGTAGTCCTCGTAGCGGACACTTATATCAATGTATTTGTTGGCGTACCCAATTCCAGGCGCCCATAAAAAAGTAGTGTCGTTATAACCGTTTGTTACAGCAAAACCGGCACCTACTTCACCTAAAACATAAAATTGATCTTCCCAGATAAAAGCTTTAAAACCAGCTTTTGCAGGAATAAATCCTAAATCTTTTATGTCATTTCCTAAATCATCTTTTCCTAAAAATAAATTTGTAAAACCTGTTGTTAGCGTTAATGATGTTTTTTTAGATAAATCATATTGTAAACGAACGTCTCCTCCAAGTGACCAGTCATAATCATTATCGGTTGGAATACCGCCATTTAACCCAAAACCTAATCTAAATCCCTGATTGTAATTTGTTGCGGCGTCTTGAGCGAAAGTTGTGTTGGAGTATAAAAAAGCAAAGGCAGCTAGGCATATAATCTGTAATTTTTTCATGGCAAATATTTTTGAATTATTAATAATGTAAAAGTAAAATAGAGGTCTTTTGAGCTTGTTATATAATTTTTAAAAATCGTTATATAATATTATGGTATGCTGATTTTAGTCTTAATATTGGCTTATGTTTTTATAAATAGATCAGAATTCGAAGCTTCTGATTATCTTTGCGCACTAAAAAAGAATACAAGTGAATTTAAAGCAGTACACAAAAGAATTTTCATATAATTTTAAACTTGCCTATCCTGTTATTTTAGGAATGGTTGGCCATACTTTAATTGGTATTGTCGACAATATAATGGTAGGGAAAATTGGCAGTACAGAATTAGCAGCAGTTTCATTAGGAAACAGCATGATTTTTATTGCAATGTCTCTGGGAATTGGTTTTTCTACTGCCATAACTCCAATTGTAGCCGAAGGCGATGCAGAAAAAAATGACAGTAAAATTCGTTCTGCTTTTCACCACGGATTATTTTTATGCACCATTTTAGGACTAGTGCTTTTTACTGTAATCATGTTTGCAAAACCTATAATGGAATTATTAAAACAGCCTGCAGATGTTATTGTTCTGGCAAAACCTTATTTGGGCTGGGTAGCTTTTTCGTTGATTCCTTTAATTATGTATCAGGGATATAAGCAATTTGCAGACGGAATGTCTCTTACCAAATATTCTATGTATGCCATGGTTATGGCAAACGTGCTGCACGTAGGGTTAAACTATGTTTTAATTTACGGAATCTGGATTTTTCCAAAAATGGGAATTATTGGGGCGGCATTGGGAACTGTGATTTCGAGAATATTTTTGGTAATGTTTATGCATATAATGTTGTCAAGAAGAGACGATTTAAAACGTTTCTTTAAAGGTTTCAGTTTTGATGAAATCAAAAAAGCAACGATCAAAAAAATCATCAGCATTGGATTTCCATCGGCAATGCAAATGTTGTTTGAAGTAGTTTTGTTTACCGCTTCTATATGGCTTTGCGGTAATATTGGAAAAACCAGTCAGGCCGCTAATCAGATTGCTTTAAGTCTGGCTTCGATGACTTTTATGTTTGCAATGGGATTGAGCGTCACTTCGATGATCAGGGTCAGCAACCAAAGAGGATTAAACGATTATAAAAAGCTGATTGTCGTAGCCCGTTCTATTTTCTTACTGGCAATTATACTCGAAACTTTCTTTGCACTTCTATTTATAGTATTCCATAATTATCTGCCGCATATGTTTTTAAATATGGAAAATACAGGACAGGTTCTGGATAATACCGAAGTAATTGCAATTGCATCAAAACTGCTTTTAATTGCGGCTGTTTTCCAAATTTCTGATGGAATTCAGGTTGTAGTTTTGGGCGCTCTGCGTGGCTTACAGGATGTAAAAGTGCCTATGTATATTACATTTGTGGCTTATTGGATCATTGGTTTTCCTATTTCATATTATTTAGGAGAGCATACAGAACTAAAAGCGCAAGGCGTTTGGATAGGACTTTTGGCAGGTTTAACAGCAGCAGCAATTTTTCTGTATATTCGCTTTCATTTTCTAACGAAGAAGTTAATCGCAAATTCACCTTTAAATAATTAAGTTTGAAGCTTGAATAATAATATAAAACAGATTTTAGGATTGAAAAATCATTTTAATCTGTAACAAAAAACGAGTCTGATAACAGACAATTGTAACATCTAAAAATAAACTTAAATAATATGGAATTACCTAAATTTTTACTCGGAGATAATACTGATTTTCCAGATGATATTTTTATCATTCACCTGGATTATCCTAGATTTATAATTAACCTAAAAGATGATGAGGTTGAATTTTTGGAAGAAGCTGAAGATCTTGATGAAGCAGAATTAAATGCGGAAATGGAAGGCTTAATTGAAAAAGCAAACGAGTTTTATGACAGAGAAGTAAATCGTTACGAAGAGTAACGATACAGTATTTTTCAACCAAAAATTAATTTAAATCATCTAATGAAAAAATTAAGTTTCTTAAAACCTATTTTCAATTTTATATTGATCGGATTACTGATTACGACTTTAAGCCGAATCTTTTTGTTTTTTCTTTTTAAAGAAAGAGTAGAGCAGACACCAGATTTCTGGTATATTTTTCCAATCGGTTTGCGAATGGACTTAATTTTACTTTGTTATTTGTCATTTCTGCCGGCTGTTTTAATCACTTTTCTGCCAAACAACTGGATTAAATTCACCAATAAGTTTCTGGTAATTTACAGTTTCTTGTTTCTGTTTTTAATACTTTTTGTAGAACTGGCTTCACCAGATTTTGTAAAACAGTACGATACACGTCCAAATAAGATTTTCTTAGATTATCTTATTTATCCAAAAGAAGTAGTGGGAATGCTTTTAAAAAGTTACTTGACTTCTATTATCGTGACTTTTTTGATTTTGGGAGTTGTGATTTATTTTGCCTTCAAAAAAGGGAAAAAATATTTTCATACTACAAGCACTCAATATAAATTCAAATTAATGGTTTTTCCATTAGCTGCTTTTTTATTGTTTTTTGGAGCGCGTTCAAGCCTTACTTCAAAACGCCCTATTAATGCCAGTAATGCCGTTTTCTCAACAGATCAATTAACAAATACTCTAGGATTAAACTCATTTTATACGGTTGCTTTTGCCGCTTATTCAATTAAGAACGAAGGAAATACTAAAATGTACGGTAAAATGGATGAAGCCGAAGCGATTGCGCGTGTGAAAAAATACATGATCGCCGGTCCAAATGATTTTACAGATGCAGCAATTCCGTTTTTGCATGTACAGCAGCCAGATTCTGTTATGAAAAAGCCATATAATTTGGTAATATTTCTACAAGAAAGTTTAGGTGCAGAATACGTTGGAATTTTAGGCGGAAAACCATTAACACCAGAATTTGATAAATTATCAAAAGAAGGATTATTGTTCACCAATTTATATTGTACAGGAACCAGAAGTGTACGCGGTATCGAAGCCGTTGTAACCGGATTTTTACCATCACCATCAGAAAGTGTTGTAAAACTTGGAAACTCACAGCAAGGATTTTTTACACTTGCCGACGCTTTAAAACATAAAGGTTACGATACCAGTTTCATTTACGGCGGAATGGCTAATTTTGATAATATGGCTTCGTTTTTCAATGGAAATGGTTTTACAGACATCGTAGACCAGACCGATTTTGAATCAGACGGAAATAAATATGCTTTCAAAGGAACCTGGGGTTATTCTGATGAAGATTTGGTTACGAAAGCCAATAATTATTTCAAATCAAAAGGCGATAAACCGTTCTTTTCTTTAATGTTTTCAACTTCTAATCATGAGCCGTTTGAATATCCTGCGGGAAGAATTAAACCTTATGATGCAAAACCGGCAACAGTAAACAACGCTATGAAATATGCCGATTTCTCGATTGGGAAATTCTTTGAAATGGCTAAAAAAGAACCCTATTTTAAGAACACAATTTTTATTGTAATTGCTGACCACAACACCAGAACATACGGAAAGAATTTAGTGCCAATTAATAAATTCCATATTCCGGCATTTATTATGGGGCCGGGAGTTCCAAAAGGTGCCGTTTATGACAGACTGGCAAGTCAGATTGATATTCCGCCTACATTATTGAGTTATTTAGGAATTCCTTTTGAAACGCCAATGGTAGGAAGAAATTTAAGCAGATTAGATCCAAAAGTTCAGGGAAGATCTATTATGCAGTTTAATGATATTAATGCTTTTAGAGTTGAAAATCAGGTTGTCATTATGCAGCCAAATTTGAAGCCGCTTCAGTTTGAAATCAAAAACGATACAACTTTAATTCCGGTAAAATTAAATGAAGAATTGGCAAAAGATGCTTTGGCACACGTAATTACGGCTGGAAATTTATATAAAGAAAACAAATATAAGCTTAGAGACACGAAAAAATAATTTTCAATTCATTTCAAAAGAAAAGCTGTTAGGTGTGTAATTTCATACTTAGCAGCTTTTTTTTGTATTAAAATTCAAACGAAAAGGGTAACAAAAAATAAATTTAATTGATATACACTAAACCAAAAGGCGTAACCTGAAAAGCCAGTAATAGAGTAAGGTCAATTAAATTAATTTATTATGGAAAATTTACAACAAACAAAATTGAAAGTATTACAAGCAATTTTAGTTTTTGCGTTTGTCGCTTTTTTTATAAGCTGCAACAACGATTCTAGTGAAGATCAAAATGCTCAATCAAACACAGAGCAGGAAAATCAACCCAATACTCAAAGATATTTACCGCACTATGAAGGTGTTATTGTGCAAGCCTGGGGAGCGCATAATATTGACTGCAGTCAGCCGGAAGGGTTTTGTAATTTTGTTTATTACGAATGGAGAACCTATGGCTTTGCGAAACCAAATCCTGGCGGTACACCAGTACGTGTTACAAATGAAAAAGGGAATTTTGTTATGGAAATTCAAAAAAGTGCTTTAACCGCAGAACATAAAAAAGTATTATTGCAAAATGGAGACGTTTATGTAATTCCGGAAGGACAGACTATAGCTCCGGAATTAGTTAAATCCCTTAAGTTCAATTCAGACATTTTAATTCCTGGTAAATATCGTATTTTAGAAAGTGAAGATACTTATACAATTTCAATGAATGTAAAATAAATGAAATAGTAAAAAAGCTTTAAGGAATTAGAAGCTCTTTTTATATTCGTTTAATAAAAGCTGAGCGGCTGCAAAAGGTGATATTTCATTATTTTGCACCGCTTTTTTATTTTGTTCCAATAATGAAATGATTTCAGGCTGATTGTAGAAATTTTGTTTCAGCTGTTCGTTAATAGTTTCCATCATCCAAAACTGGTTTTGTTCGTTTCTCTTTTCCTGAAAAAAGCCAGACTCTTTAGTCATTTCAAAATAATCAGAAATGGTATTCCAAATTTCCGAAATTCCGTCTTTTGTAATCGCACTGCAAGTGGTCACTTTTGGCTGCCAGCTTGATTTTTTTGGAGGAAATAAATGCAAAGCACGGTTAAATTCAAGTTTCGCCTGATTTGCTTTTTTAATATTATCACCATCTGCTTTATTGATGACAATGGCATCTGCCATTTCCATAATACCGCGTTTTATTCCCTGAAGTTCATCACCCGCACCGGAAATTTTCAATAAAAGGAAAAAATCTACCATGCTGTGAACCGCAGTTTCGCTTTGGCCAACTCCAACAGTTTCAATAATTATGGTGTCAAAACCTGCCGCTTCACACAAGATAATAGTTTCGCGGGTTTTACGGGCAACACCGCCTAAATTTTCGCCAGACGCACTTGGTCTGATAAAAGCATTTTCATCTTTTACCAATTCTTCCATTCGGGTTTTATCACCCAAAATACTTCCGTGAGAGATTGAACTGCTTGGGTCAACAGCCAAAACAGCGACTTTTTTTCCTGTCTGAGTTAAAGAAGTTCCAAAAGCCTCAATAAAAGTACTTTTTCCAACTCCGGGAACTCCTGTAATTCCTATTCGGATAGATTTATTGGCATAAGAAATACAGCCATTTATAACTTCTTCTGCCTTTGCCGTATGCTCGGGATTAGTGCTTTCAACAAGTGTAATAGCTCGACTTAATGCAGTTCTATTTCCTGCCAGAATTCCATTGATTAATTCTGCTGTCGAAGGCTGTTGTCTGCGTTTGTTTTTAATTTGATTGATAGCCGAAACATTGGTAATTTCAGGAGATGAAATTCCAGCTTTTTCAGTTAAACTTCCCGACTGTTTTTTTAAACTTGACAAAATACTTTTTTAATATTGTAAAAGTACAGAAAACAAAAACAGTTTCAAAAGGTTAGTTATTCAGTAATTGCACGAATTTACACGAATTTGTTATCCTATTTTTTGTTTCTAAACGAAGTAGAAGAATTGATACAAAAAGACCCGACAAAGATTGTTTAGCAGTAATTTTTAACATAAAGAAACCCGACAGGTTTTTAAAACCTGTCGGGTTTGAGTAGTATTGCAGCGTTTCCAGCTCAAAATCATATAAAACTTAGCATCTTAGAACCTTAGCACCTTTTAAATAATTAATAAGCCGCTGTAAATCTAACCTGGTGGTGTTTTGGATTTTCTGCTTCATCAGCAATAACAACTGCTAAATCCTCTACAGATAAAATACTTCTTTGCTCATCATTAAAAACAGGATTTTCTAAACCTAAACGGTATTTTCCTGTTCTTCCGGTTGTAATTCCCTGATGCATTTCAAATGCCGGGCTGAAAAATGCCCAGTCTAATTCTTTTTCTTCTTTTAGGATATTTAAATAATCTCTTGCTGCCGTAGCACCTGCGTGATATTCTTTTGGAAAATCTGGTGTGTCAACCGCTTGTAAACCCGGAGCTACAAATAAACTGCCCGCACCGCCAATTGTGATGTAACGTTTTACACCTGATTTTTTTACCGCTTCCTGAATGGCTTTTGATCCGGCAATAAAATCATCATAAATGTTTGGGTTTGTCCATCCTGAATTATACGCATTGATAACAGCATCATTTCCTTTTAAAATTTCTGCCAATTCATTTACATTAAATATATCAGCACTTTTCCATGTCACATTTGCTGTGTCTTTTGGGTTTCTTGCAATAGCTGTAATATCATGTTTTCTGTCTGCCAATTCGTTTAAAATTGCTGAGCCAACAAATCCTGTTGCTCCAATAATTGCGATTTTCATAATATATAAATTTATTTAGTAATAAAAAATGTTACAGTTTTGGGTAAAAAAATAGTTTTTAAAATTGGTTCGAAAAATCCTCTAAAGAAATTCCTTCTAATTGTGCGCTCACTTTCTCATTCATATCAGCATATAAATTCGCCAGATGCTGATTAATATTTTTTCCAACAGGACAATCCGGATTAGGCTGATTTTTAGCATAACCTAAACCAATGGTCTCAAAAGTCATTTCAAAAATCTCTTTTAAAGTCAGTTTAGAAGAATCAACGGCCAGTTTCGTTCCGCCATTTTTTCCTTCTTTACTTTCTACAATATGATGTGCTTTTAGGTTGGCAATTTCTTTTCGAACCAAAACCGGATTTAAATTAATACTTCCGGCAATAAACTCAGATGATAAATAATCATTCGGAAATTTATTGAGCAGAGTAAGAATGTGAATCGTTATGGCAAATTTACCTGAAAGCATACTGTAATAAAATATGTTACAAATGTAATGGTTTTTTTTATATGATGGAGCAATTTTAGGTTTTTTTTAGTAATTAGTCCTTAGTCCTTAGTGATTAGTTTTTGGAGAATAAGTAATTTGTTACAGATTTTTTTCCAGAACTAAATGAATATATCTTTGCGTGAAATCACCAAATACTAACCATTAGAAAACTAAGGGCTAAGGACTAATTACTAAGCACTAAAAAACATGAATAACTTTATTATAATATTCTTCTTTTTGTTTTTAGGATTGCTTTTGCAAAATGTAAAGCGGTTTCCAACTCATATTTATAAAACAATTAATAAAATTGTCATTTACATCTGCCTTCCGGCGATTACTTTATATCATATTCCGAAAATAAAATGGAGCAACGAATTGCTGTTTCCAATAGGAGCGGGGTGGATTAGTTTTTTTCTGGCTTTTGTATTTTTTCATTTTTTAGGAAGAAGGCTGGGCTGGTCTAATAAATTAATAGGATGCTTAGTTTTAACAGCCGGATTAAGTAATTCCTCCTTTTTGGGTTATCCAATTGTAGAAGCTTTATTTGGAAAAAAAGGTTTAGAAACTGCTGTTCTGGTAGATCAGCCGGGAACTTTTGTGGTGGTTTCGACTTTAGGAGTTTTTGTAGCGGCTTTTTATTCAAAAGGAAGTCCTGATTTTAAAAGTATAGCGAAAAAGATAATTCTATTTCCGCCTTTTATTACGTTTGTTGTTTCGTGTTTATTAAATGTTTTAGATTACGATTTAGATCTCAATATACAGTCTTTATTATTAAAATTAGGAAGTCTGGTTACGCCTTTGGCTTTGTTTTCGGTTGGGCTGCAGCTGACTTTTGACCGAAAAAGCAAACATTGGAAATTCTTAAGACTCGGACTTTTCTTTAGACTGATCGTAACACCGCTTATCATTTTTATTCTGTATGTTTTTATTTTCAACCAGCATTCTGAAGCTATAAAAATTACGATTATTGAAATTGCAATGGCACCCATGATTACAGGTGCAATTCTCGCTTCTACCTATGGCTTAAAACCAAAATTAAGCAGTATGATGATTGGTTTTGGAATTCCTATTTCGTTTGTAACCCTTGCCATCTGGTACTTTGTAGTTGGCTTTATTTAATTTATAATAGTAATTAGATAGAGCTTATAGAATTTTAACTTTTTTTTAATTCTTACGTGTTTTCTAAATGTATTTTTTAGTTAATTTTAGAGGAACTAAAAAATATAAATTATGTCAACATTAAGATTAGGCGATATAGCTCCGGATTTTCACGCAGAAACCACACAAGGACCAATCAATTTTCATGAATGGTTAGGAGATTCTTGGGGCGTTTTATTTTCGCATCCTGCAGATTTTACTCCTGTTTGTACAACTGAGTTGGGAACAGTAGCGAATTATGTTCCGGAATTTACCAAAAGAAATACTAAGGTTATTGCTTTGAGTGTAGACGGATTAGATTCTCACAAAGAGTGGATTAAAGACATTAATGAAACTCAAAATACAGAAGTGAATTTTCCAATTATTGCCGATGAAGATAAAAAAGTAGCGAATTTATACGATATGCTTCATCCCAATGCAAGCGATAAATTTACAGTACGTTCTGTTTTTGTTATTGGACCAGATAAAAAAATCAAATTAACATTGACTTATCCAGCTTCGACAGGAAGAAATTTTGATGAATTACTTCGCGTAATTGACAGTTTACAATTAACTGCAAATTACAGCGTTGCAACTCCTGCAAATTGGAAAGATGGAGAAGATGTAGTAATTGCACCTGCAATTCCTGACAGCGATATTCCGGCAAAATTCCCAAAAGGACACAAGCCTATTAAACCTTACTTAAGATTGACACCGCAGCCTAATAAGTAATTTGAGGTTCTGAGTTGCTAAGGTACTAAGGTTCTAAGTTTTTTTCTTAGAATTTTAGTATTTTTTTTCTGAAAATAAACAAAGCGCAAGATTTCAAAATTGAAATCTTGCGCTTTTATATAAAAAAAACTTAGTCCCTCAGAACCTTAGTGTCTCAGAACCTTAGCACCTTAGCGCATCTCAGCACCTTTATTTTGCCGTCAACAAAGCGGTCATTCTTTTTTTGTCTCCTACAACCCAAAGAATGTCGTTTTTCTCTAAAATTAAACTAGATTCAGGATTTAAGATACGATTTCCGTTTCGTTCAATTCCCACAACCATTCCGTTTGTTTTGGCTCTAAACTGGCCGATGCTTTTTTGAATAAATTCTTCCTGAGAAACTTCAAGCTGACGCAGTACAATGTCGGTTTCCTCTACTTTTGGCGGAGCTTCCGTTTCATTGTGGTTTAAATACTTGGTAAACTCAGTAATTTGGGCATCAGTACCAATAACACAGATTTCATCTCCGGGAAACAAACGTTCAGTTTTCATAGGAATCGGAATGGTTACTTCACCTCGTTTAATGTAGGCAATATTGATTCCTAATTGTTCACGAATCTTTAATTCTTCTAATGTTTTGCCTGCTAAATTAGATTCTTTTCCAATATCAAAAAATGACATGTGACCGTCCCATGGCATTAAATTAGCATATCGTCTGTCGATCTTTTTGTTTTCACGATCGTTTAGGTTTTTCAAAAAGTGATTTTCAATTCGGTGGTATTGTTCGTTTAGTTTTTTAGGGAAAATTTGATACGCTCCAATTGCAATAATCAAGGCTACAAAAGCCACTAAAGGTGAGAAGAAAATATTCAATAAGAATCCAACGAAAAATAATCCAAGGCTCATTCGAATTAAAATAAGCATTAAAAGTGCGCCTCTGTATTTACGTTCTTCCCAAAGTGCTTCGACTTCGTCAACTTTTACACGGCGTAGTGAAAGCGCCCATAAAAACGGAGCAATTACAACCAATGTCAATAAAGCGGCCAATGTATTTCCAAATCGTGTATCGGCTACTAATGGTGCTACAAATTTTGACGATAATAAAATTATAGCCGTAATAATTATAGTGTGCAGTATAATTTGTGTAATTGATGATCTTAATACAATCTGCCAGGTGCTTACAGATTTAATAGCCTGCGCATTTACGCTGTAACGGTTAATGTTTTTAACCCATCTTTTTGGCATTTTTTGTTCCAGAAACTGGGCAAAAGATTCGGAATATTTAATTAAAAATGGTGTAGTAAAAGTTGTAATAGCAGATACGGCAACTATTATAGGATACAAGAAATCGCTTGTAACTTTTAAGGTCATACCCAGTGTTGCAATAATAAAAGAAAACTCTCCAATTTGTGCTAAACTCATTCCGGTTTGAACAGATTGTTTTAAAGGCTGTCCGGAAATTAAAGCTCCGATAGAAGAACTGAACGCTTTTCCGAAAATGGTTAAAAGTGTAATTAAAGCCACCGGAAGGGCATAAGTTACCAATGTTTCCGGGTTAATTAACATTCCCACGGATACAAAGAAAACAGCACCAAATAAATCTTTTACGGGCTGAATTAAATGTTCGATTTTTTCTGCCATTGTAGTTTCAGCAATAATAGAACCCATTATAAAGGCTCCTAAAGCGGGAGAGAAACCAACATTTGCTGCAAAAATCACCATCATTAAACATAATGCCAATGAAATAATAAGCAGCATTTCATCGGTTAAAAGATGTTTGGCTTTTTTCAAAATGGTAGGAATAATAAAGATTCCGCCCAAAAACCATATAATTAAAAAGAAAACTAATTTTAAAACGGATTGTAATAATTCGCCTCCAGATACCTGGTCGCTCACTGCAATGGTCGATAATAATACGAGCATTAAAATGGCTACGATATCTTCAACAATCAGGGCTCCAAATACAATCCCAACGAACTTTTTTCCCTTTACACCTAATTCGTCAAAAGCTCTGATAATAATAGTTGTTGAGGAAATCGAAAGTGTTGCACCAAGAAAAATACTATCCATTTGTCCCCAGCCCATCCATTGGCCCACACAATATCCAATAAGTGTCATGAATAAAATCTGGGTTATTGCGGTGACGGAAGATGTCCCGCCGACTTTCATTAATTTTTTAAAGCTGAATTCGAGTCCTAAACTGAATAATAAAAATATAACCCCAATTTCTGCCCAAACTTCAACACTTTTCATGTCGGTTATTGAAGGGAAAAAATCAAAATGGTTTCCGGCTAAAAAACCTGCAATCAGGTAACCCAAAACCAAGGGCTGTTTCATTTTTTTAAATATAAGAACTGCGATTCCGGCAGTCATCAAAATTAATCCCAGATCACTGATAAGGGGTTGCAAATGGTGTGTCGATTCGGCAGCGGCATTTAAGGCAATCATAAAGTGGTATTTGTTTTCAGGAGTCTATTCAGTTTTTAATCTCAAATAGATTCACTGAACTGTTCCGGTTAAATAAAAAAAGCTATCTCGATAAAGATAGCTTTTTTTGATAAAATATTCTAGGTTTTCTTTAAATTCCTGTGTAATTGCTAGGAGTTATCTGCATTAATTCTGCTCTAACTGCGTCAGAAACTTCTAAAGTTGCAATGAAATTATGAATCGCATTTTTATCAATTGCTTCATTAGTTCTTGTTAAACCTTTTAGAGCTTCGTATGGGTTTGGATAAGCTTCACGACGTAAGATTGTTTGAATAGCTTCTGCCACAACTGCCCAGTTTTTTTCTAAGTCTTCAGCAAACTTGCTTTCGTTTAAAAGTAATTTGTTTAAACCTTTAAGAGTAGCTTCAAAAGCAATAATAGTATGTCCAACCGGTACACCAACATTACGCAAAACTGTACTGTCAGTTAAATCACGCTGTAATCTTGAAATTGGAAGTTTAGCCGCTAAATGTTCGAAAATAGCATTAGCAATTCCTAAGTTTCCTTCAGAATTTTCAAAATCAATTGGGTTTACTTTATGAGGCATTGCAGATGAACCAATTTCTCCTGCTTTGATTTTTTGTTTAAAATAATCCATTGAAACATACGTCCAGATATCACGGTCTAAATCGATAATGATATTGTTGATCCTTTTTAAACCATCAAAAAAAGCAGCAAAATGATCGTAATGCTCAATTTGAGTTGTTGGAAAAGAGTGGTGTAAGCCTAAATCAGTTTCAACAAATTTATCACCAAATTTTTTCCAGTCAATCTGCGGGTATGCAACATGGTGTGCATTAAAGTTTCCGGTTGCACCGCCAAATTTAGCAGCAAACGGAATATTGAATAACAAACGCATCTGCTCTTCTAAACGCTCTACAAAAACAAGAATTTCTTTTCCTAAACGAGTAGGAGAAGCCGGTTGTCCATGTGTACGGGCAAGCATCGGAATATCTTTCCATTCAACGCTTAATTCTTTTAGTTTAGCAATTAAAGCTACTAAAGACGGCATATAAACTTGTTCAAAAGCTTCTTTTGTAGAAAGAGGAATTGCAGTATTGTTAATATCCTGAGATGTTAATCCGAAGTGAATGAACTCTTTGTATTGAGACAAACCTAATTTTTCGAAAGCATCTTTAATAAAGTATTCAACCGCTTTTACGTCGTGGTTGGTTACTTTTTCTGTTTCTTTAATCCAAAGCGCATCTTCAGTAGAGAAATTTTTGTAGATGTTTCTCAAACTGTCGAATAAATCTGAATTTACGCCAGAAAGCTGTGGTAAAGGAATTTCGCATAAAGCGATGAAATATTCAATTTCAACTAATACACGGTATTTTATTAAAGCTTCTTCAGAAAAGAAAGGTGCTAAATTTTGAGTTTTATTTCTATATCTTCCGTCAATTGGCGATATAGCATTCAATTCGTTTAGAGTAGTCATTGTTATGTTGTTTTTCGAAAGGTGCAAATATAAGTGATTGTTAAAACTTCTGAAAATTACTGAAGCTTTATTATGCCTTAACTTTCAATTTAAATCATGGTTTTGAAGATTTTATCCCAAAAAGTAAAATAAAATCCAAAATTATGAGCTTGATTCTTGTGATGATCGGAATGAAATTTTGTCGTAGAAATCCATTTTGTAAAATAACTTTTGTACCAAAACGCTGGAAAAAGATCTTTTTCGATATGACCAAATATGCCGTACATTAAATTCAGGAACAAATAAATTATAAGACTTATATAATTGAAAGGGAAAATAGAAATCAAAATGAGCCAGATAAAACCAAAACCGAAAGTTTCTACAGGATGAAGTACAAATAAACTGTAAACATTGGTATCGACATGGGTATGATGCAGTTTGTGAATTGGATGAAACCATTTTAAAGTATGTGCCAGATAATGAAAGCAGAACATAAAAAAGTCCATTAAAATAACCAGCAGTAAAGTGTCAAGAATAATAGAAATTATATTGTGAGAGAAATCAATTTTAATTATTTCTAATTGATACAATTCAAAACCCAGAACTGTAATTAATATGTTGCAAATGAGAGTAGATATAACCCATTTTTGATCTTGGCGGCTTAAAACAGTATTTTTAGGTTCAATTAGTTTTCCAATTAAAACAGCAATCAATAACAAACTTATATTTTCGAGAGAAAAAATAAGAAACTGAGCCAGGAAATGTAACTGACCTAATTGCTGTAATAGAGATTCTACATTCATGACAGATTTTCTAACTCAAACAATTTTGTTCTCATTTCTGCAACACCTTCTGTAGCAGTTTTAGCGATAACTTCAACTTTGTTTTGAATATTTGGGATAGAAATAGGTTTGGGGTCAATATAAAAAACCGGAGTAATACTGTATGTGTACGAAATTAAACCTGCAGCTGGATAAACCTGAAGCGAAGTTCCAATAACGGCAAAATAATCAGCATTTTCTACAATTGGGATGGCTTCTTCTAAAGCAGGAACCATTTCTCCAAACCAAACAATATGCGGACGTAATTGATGTCCGTTTTCATCAAAATCACCTGTAAACAAATCATCCTGCCAGTCTAAAATCAGATCAGGATTTCGGGTGCTTCTTACTTTTAATAATTCTCCATGTAAGTGCAGTACTTTTGTGCTTCCGGCACGTTCGTGCAAATCGTCGACATTTTGGGTGATAATATAAACATCAAAATCTTTTTCTAATTCAGCCAGAATCTGGTGGCCTAAGTTGGGCTGTACTTCTTTTAACTGCTGACGTCTTTTATTGTAAAAGTCCAAAACCAGATCCTGATTTTTTTGCCATCCTTCTGGAGTTGCTACTTCCATAACGTCATGTCCTTCCCATAAACCATCGCTGTCGCGGAATGTTTTAATACCGCTTTCGGCACTAATTCCGGCTCCGGTTAAAACCACAAGTTTCTTTTTCATTTTGAAATTTATTAAAAGATAAAAATAACAATTTCGAAAATGTAAGACATCTTTACAGCGTTCTTTTTTTAATAATTTCAGACATCATAAACCGTAATTCTACTTATTGTTTGGGCATTGCAAATTATCTAGTTTTAACGTCTCAATTAAGAAAAGAAATTTCTAAATGCTTTTAATACAATTTACAGGATTATCGGGTTCGGGAAAAACGACATTGGCAGAAAATGTTCGGCATTTATTAATTGAAAATAATTATAAAGTCGAAATCATTGATGGTGATGTTTACCGAAAAACAATCTGTAAAGATTTAGGGTTTTCTAAAGAAGACAGATGTGAAAATGTGAGACGTCTTTTTAATGTGGGACGAAATTTTGTTGAAGAAAATACCATTGTTCTCATGTCTGTCATAAATCCGTATGAAGATATTCGAAACGAATTGCGAAATCATGAGTTTGTAAGAACTGTATTTTTAGATTGTTCAGTCGATAATTTAATTGAAAGAGATCCAAAAGGATTGTACAGAAAAGCATTATTACCAGACGGAAATCAAGAAAAGATTAAAAACTTTACCGGCATAAGTGATGTTTTTGAAATCCCGCAAAAAGCCGATTTAATTCTTAAAACTGATTCTGAATCGGTGATGCTGTCTACTCATAAACTTTACGAATTTATAGTTTCTGCTATTTCGTAATCTGCATAAAAAAATCAAATTTATAATTTGTAAAATTTTGCTGATGTATTCGGCTTTTAAATTCTTATAAATTATATATTTACAAGACAAAAGCCACAATATCAAATTTAATCTTTAGAGTATATGAATCCTTCGTCAAGCCAGCTTCCGATTACTTTTTCAATAGATAAATTACAGCAAGAACTCGCCTTATGTGAGAGCGAATTGTGGACGCCGCATTTTAATACCCATCGTTACGAAGGAAACTGGACCAGTGTTGCTTTAAGATCACAGTCGGGTTTGGTAAACGATATTACTTCTTTTCCAAACAAAGAATATCAAAATACGCCGCTTTTGGACCACTGCGTTTATTTTAAAGAAATTATGGATTGGTTTCAATGCGAAAAAGAAGCTGTACGACTGCTTCGTTTGGGGCCGGACAGCGAAATAAAAGAACATGTTGATAATGATACGTCTTATGAAGATGGATTTTTTAGAATTCACATTCCTATAATAACCAATTCACAAGTCTTTTTTTATGTTGATCATAAATTGGTTCCTATGAAAATGGGGGAGTGCTGGTATGCTAATTTTCAACTGCCTCATAGTGTAGAAAATAAAAGTTCAGAACCAAGAATTCACCTAACGCTTGATTGTATTCGAAATGAATGGTCTGACAAATTGTTTGCCGAAATGGGTTTTGATATTCATGCTTCGACAAAAAAAGAATATTCAGAAGAAATGAAACGGCGAATGATTGAGGAGCTTTCCCTGCAAGAACCATCAGAAATAAATGCTAAAATTATTGCAAGTCTTCAATCAAAATAATCATCATTAAAATGGAAAATATAAATCATCCTCTTTTTAATTGGATTCCGTATAAGTTAATTGAAAAAGATAACCAAGTTTATTTTGAATGGCTTTATGTGTCTGATATAAAATTTGCAGAGCCTTTTTTTGATGAAACTATTTCCAAATGTAAAAGTCATCAATATAATTCTAAAATAATAAAAGCGGCAAGTTCTGTTGAGAACCTGATAGAATGGTCTCAGGAATTAGAATCGGTTGAATTAAAATCGCTGGTTTTTCATGTTTCCCGTTGTGGTTCGACTATGTTGAGCCAGTGTCTGGCAACTTCATCTGAAAATATTATGATTTCTGAAGGACCAATTTTTGACCAGATTTTAAGAAGCGATAATTTTGGTTTAGAGAAAAAAGCGGCTCTTTTAAAAGCAGTTCTAAAATTTCTGGGACAAAAAAGATTTCCGGAACAAAAGAATTTAATTTTAAAACTCGATGCCTGGCATATTTTTAATGCAGGATATTTAAGAACTATTTTTCCTGAAATTCCTTTTGCACTGCTTTACAGAAATCCCGTTGAGGTTTTAAAATCGCACCAAAAGTTAATGGGAATGCACATGGTTCCTAATTTAATTCCGCCCACCGTTTTTGGAATCACCGCTCAGGAAATGGAAGGGACAAATTTTCAGCAATATGGAGCTTTGGTCTTGGAAAAATATTTTAAGGGTTTTCTGGATTTTTATGAAACAGATGAAAATGTTACGCTTTTGAATTATAATGGAGGAATGGAAAGTGTTATCGAAAAATTCATATCGTTTATTCATGTCGATTATAGTCTTGATGAACGTCAAAAAATGTTTGAACGTTTACAAAAGCATTCTAAAGATGGAAATGTAGTTTTTAAAGGAGATTCTTTTAAAGAAGAAGCGCTGGAAGTTGATTTTGAAAAAGTTAACCGATTGTTTGAGAATTTAAATAATATACTTTTGGAGTACTCAGAACGTTGAAAATGCAAATCAATTTTCATTTTGTTTATTTCTAATGTATTTTTGCGCCAAATACATACAAAATGATTGATTTAGATTACCTGGCATTTCTTGAAGATATATTAACAGATAACCGAAAAGAGAAATTTCTAAAAGTATTAGAAAATCGTACGAAGCATTTTACCATTGCTGTCGAAGATGTTTACCAAATGCATAACACGAGTGCTGTAATGCGCAGTTGTGAAGTTTTTGGAATTCAGGAACTTAATATTATCGAACAGCGTTTTGGAAAAAGGATCGATAAAGAAATCGCTTTGGGTGCTCAAAAATGGGTTGACATAAACCGATTTGATACTGTCGACGGCTGTATTTCGTCTTTAAGAGATAAAGGATATCAAATTATTGCGACAACGCCGCACGAAAATGACTGCTTGATTCAGGATTTTGATATTTCAAAACCAAGTGCCTTATTTTTTGGAACTGAAAAAGATGGTCTTTCGCCGGAAATTCTTGAAAAAGCAGATGGTTTTCTTAAAATTCCAATGGTAGGGTTTACAGAGAGTTTGAACATTTCTGTTTCGGCTGCAATTATCATCCAAAACTTAACCAACAGATTACGAAATTCAGATATCAAATGGAAACTGTCTGATGAAGAAATACTGCAAAAACGTCTTGACTGGGCTAAAAATTCAATTAGAGATATTAAGAGAATCGAAGCACGTTATTATCAGGATAACCCAAGATAAATTGCAAGATAAAAATTAGCCGTAAATTCGAATTTATGAATTCGAATTTACGGCTAAAAAAACTTAGAACCGTAGTTCTTCAGTACCTTAGCACCTAAAAACTACAAAGTATAATTCAAATTAATGCTCCATCTGTAATTGGCTTCCATATTGCCATTTGAAAGATTCTGCTGAATAGGAAGCATTGCATTTATACCAATAGAAAAACGGTCTTTACCTGCTTCGATGCCAAATTTTCCAAACAAAATATCTCCGGCAGTATTGGGTAAATCTAAATTGTACTGTTTATTAGTCTGATAGACTTCTCCTGCAAGACCTGCCTGCGGCACAATCTGGAAATCATTTGCATTAAACAAATAAAAGAAAGTACCGGCATAATTAAACTGATCGCCGTATTGGTAATTTTTAGTGTTTTCTGTTTTTAAGATATAATTTACGGTTGTATTTAAACCAAGATTTTTATGTTTAATAACATATTCTGTTACTAAAGGAAAATCCCAGCTTCCGGTTCCTAATTGAAAACTCTGGTTTATAGTTCCCAGGTTGTTAATTTCTTTGAATTTTCCGGTTGGTATTTTAACTCCCCCGCCAACATTTAATTTATGAGTAAAAACGGTGCTGTCTTTTTTAGTTTCATAAACCGTATAAAGTCCCATAATTGTAATGTCTCCTAATCCTTCAATACTTTGCGTTCCGGCAGTTAATTCTCTTTCATGAAAATGATACGGAACCAAAGCCGAAATCTGAATTTTCTCAGTAATTGGAATTCTTGCCCAGGCCTGAATGGTATTAAAGTTTTCATCTATCCACGGAGAATTAGCAAAAATTCCGTCACGGCTTGTGTAGCTTTGTTTGAAGTATCTTAAACCTACAAAGTTGTTGTTTAGCATAGAACTGAAACCCATACTTCCGCCGCTTGCAGAACATCCGCAGGCATCACAGTCAAAATCTTCCATCATTTCTAAACGATGAAAAGTGAAAGCAGAAATACTGTCTTTTTCAGTAAAACTAAAGACTGAAAAGCCAGCCAAAAGAAAACATGTTACGATTAATTTTTTCATTTTAATTATTTTTTTGCCTCAGATTTTTGATATGATTAAGCTTTGTATTTTAATCTGTGAAATCTGCGACTGTATTTTTATTCTAATATTCAGCGAAACGTTTATCTGTCAAATACTGCGTATCAGTCAGTGTTTTCAAAAAAGCAATTATCTGCTGTTTTTCAGTTGCAGAAAGCGGGATTCCAAATTTTCCATTTTGTTTTAAAATAGGGTCTAATGTTGGAGAATCCTCAATACCGCTGGCATAATGATCCAGAACACCTTCGAGAGTTCCAAATCTTCCGTCGTGCATATACGGACCCGAAACTTCTACATTTCGTAAACTTGGCACTTTAAATTTATAATAGTCAGATGCAAGCTCTGTAACTTTATATCTTCCTACATCATTAACAGCCGGATTTACTGCTAAACCATTATTCCTAAATGAATTGTCGGTTTGTAAATCAGTAGCATGACACGAAGCGCATTTTGATTTAAATAAATCGTATCCTGCCTGTTCTTCACTTGTAAAAGTACCGCCGGCTTCGTTTCTTCTGTATTTGTCAAATTTTGAATTTGATGAAACAACCATAACCATAAACTGCGAAAGGGCTTTCAGCATATTTTCGGTTGTGATTGCGCCATCGTCAAAAGCCTGACTAAACAATTTTTGATATTCTTTATCAGCTTTCATCATTTTTAAAATGGCATTTAAATCGCCATTCATCTCAATAATACTTGTAAGCGGAATAATTGGCTGTAAATCTAAATGATCTGCTGCGCCATCGTACATAAAAATGTTTTGGTACGCTAAATTTTGAATTGACGGCGTATTTCTTGTTCCTTGTGCGTCGTTTACTCCGTGGCTTACGGTGTGTCCGTGATGCGTAAAAGCATTGGCTTGTATATGGCAGAAACCACAAGAAACAACTCCGTCTGAAGCTAAACGACCGTCATAGAATAATTTTTTTCCTAATTCGAATCCTTTTTCTGTAGGTGGATTTAGTTCGATGTTATAAGCCAGAGCAGGAAAGTTAGATGGTACTTTAAATTCTAAAGGTACATTTACATATTCTTCATCCTCATTATTAGAACAGCTCCATAACAACGGAATAATCAGCCATAGAAAATATTTTATTTTCAACATGATTTTTGAGTTTTTAAGAAGCACAAAAGTTCTGGTTTAGCCCTCCCGATGGCAATCGGGATACGCGGTATCCTTTTGTGTTTGCAGCAGCAAACGCAAAAGATAAAGCGGATAGCGGGAAGTGAGTTCTTAAGAACTATAACTTTTGTGCTTCTGAAAATAAATTTAGTCGTTATGTACGTGGTCTACTCTAAACATAGTATTGAAGTTTTGAGTAATTAAAGGTAAGTTTGCACCACCCATAATCATAGCGCCCATTCCGCCTGAGTTGTTGTCAGAAAGTTTGATTTTGTTTGTACCGTCGATAACTTTAGAAAGATCTGTAATGATGTGAACAGCAGGAGTAATGTTAGTACGAACCAAAGCTTTAGTAGGGAAATCTATAGTTACTTCAGTATAGTTGTAGTCAGTTCCAGTTTTTCCGGTATGAATCATAAATGGAGTTGCAGTTGTAACAGTAGGCGAAGTAAAAGTTCCTTCAAGAGCAAAGAATTTGTAACCTGCAGCCCAAGACCACATCATACCTGCAGCATCTGCCTGTGCAAGAAAATCTCCCTGACCAGCAGCTCCTAATTTCCATTGTTCTTCATCAACTCCAATTCCAAATTTTACTTTTACGTAATCTCCGGCAGGAATATCTGTTAGTTTAAACTGCTGTCCGGCTGCAGTAGATTCGTCAGCAATAAAATAGCTTTTGCTTTTTGGGTAAGTAAAAGTGCTTCCGTCAGCTTTTGTAAAAACTACATTGCTTACAATATATTTTACAAGGCTTATTTTTAATACTTCATTGTTAGAAGTTGTGTTTCCCTGAGTGTTTAAAATAAGGTCGTTTGTTCCGTAAGCGTTGTCAAATTTTAATGTAATATTTCCGTTTCCTGCTGCTTCTTCGTTGTCATCGCTTGAACAAGAAATTAATGATAGAGAGATTGCTGCAATAGCGAAAGCTTTGTATAGTATGTTTTTCATTTTAAGGATTTTTATATAAAAATTTAAATTTAAAGTATGCGTAAACGCTTTTTCATTGATTTTAAAACAATGAAAATTGATTTCAATAAAATTGAAATAAGAATTTAAAAAATTATATAAAAAGGGAAGGCGGATGAAAAGCCGCAATTGAAACAGAAACTGGTTTTTTGTCTAAAAACGAAAAGTTTCCGGTTGTTGTTTCAACAGGTGCAATTAATTTGTATTGTGCAGTTGTTGTATTTTGAATGTAAACAATCTCTGATTTCTCTTTTAGATTGTCCTGCATTTTCTTTTCGTTATCAGCGTATTTTTTTAAGCTTTTTTGAAGTTCACATCGACCGTTACATGTATTAAAAACCTGTTTGCGCTGCACACAGATAGTTTTTACAATTTCATCCTGATTGATTTTAAAAGAAGCGTAAACAAAGAAATTGCCAAAAGATGGCACCAGAAGGATACAAGAAAGTAATATGATAAAAAACTTCTTCAAAGGTTGATTTCGTTGTTTCGACTGCAAAAATACGTTATATTCATTTTAGAACGAATTTATTTTTAAGTTTTTTTTAGCGCTTTTTTTATTTTTTTTAATGTTTTGTAAATGAATGTAATTTGAATAAAAAAAACCGACAAGCTTTTGAAACTTGTCGGTTTTGAATATTTAATTTGATTATCAGTCTGAAAACTCCGACTGAAAACTGAATACTAAAAATTATTATTTAACAAGAACCCAAGTTCCTGCAGCGATAAGGCTTTCAGCTTTTTTAAATTTCATTGTTTCTGTTTTACCAGTTGCAACTTCCTGAACTGTAACAGTATCATTTCTGTTGATTTTTGGCATATCTCTAACGATAGTTTCTGTAACCTGACGCTGTTGTGTTTCTCCAGCTTCACGATTAATACTTTCGCTGTTTGGTATTTCGTCTTTACTTAATTGTAAATTTTCTTTTGGACGAGCTACTTCTCTTGCTTCGTGAATTTCAGGAACGTTTTGAGCAGGTAAATCACCTTTGAATAAGAATGAAATAACTTCTTTGTTAACGTTGTCAAGCATTCCTCTAAACAAGTTGAAAGCTTCTAATTTGTAAATAAGCAATGGATCTTTTTGCTCGTGAACGGCTAATTGAACAGATTGTTTCAATTCGTCCATTTTGCGTAAGTGTTTTTTCCAAGCTTCATCAACAATAGAAAGTGTGATGTTTTTCTCAAAATCAGCGATTAATTGAGCACCTTCGCTGTCATAAGCTTTTTTCAAATCTGTAACCACATTCAAAGTTTTGATTCCGTCTGTAAATGGAACTACAATTCTTTCAAAATGATTGTTTGGCTCTTCGTAAACTCCTTTGATAATTGGGAAAGCTTCTCTTGCGCTTCTTTCTGTTTTTTCAGTGTAGAAAGCTAAAGCTTCTTTGTATACTTTTCCAGTAATTTCGATGTCATTTAATTTTATGAAATCAGCTTCTGAAATTGGAGATGTGATTCCGAAATAACGAATTAAATCAAACTCATATCCTTTGAAATCATTTGTTACTTTACTGTTGCTTACGATTAATTCGCAAGTATCATAAAGCATATTCGCAATATCCAGTTTTAAACGCTCTCCAAACAATGCATGACGACGACGTTTGTAAACTACTTCACGCTGAGAGTTCATTACGTCATCATATTCTAATAAACGTTTACGAACACCAAAGTTATTTTCTTCTACTTTTTTCTGAGCACGTTCGATAGATTTAGTCATCATAGAATGCTGAATAACTTCACCTTCTTTTAATCCCATTCTGTCCATTACTTTCGCAACTCTTTCAGAACCGAATAAACGCATTAAGTTATCTTCAAGAGAAACGTAGAATTGAGAACTTCCCGGATCTCCCTGACGACCAGAACGACCACGTAACTGTCTGTCTACACGACGAGAATCATGACGCTCTGTACCCACGATTGCTAAACCTCCCGCAGCTTTTACTTCTGGAGATAATTTAATATCGGTACCACGACCAGCCATGTTTGTTGCAATTGTTACAACTCCGGCTTTACCAGCTTCTTCAACGATTTGTGCTTCTTGCTTATGCATTTTAGCATTCAATACGTTGTGTGTGATTCCTCTCATTTTAAGCATACGGCTTAATAATTCTGAAATCTCTACAGAAGTTGTTCCAATCAATACAGGTCTTCCAGCTTGCGATAATTCAGTAACATCTTCGATAACTGCGTTGAATTTTTCACGTGTTGTTTTGTAGATGTAATCTTCTTTATCAATTCTTGCAATGCCGCGGTTTGTCGGAATTTCAACAACATCTAATTTGTAAATCTGCCATAACTCTCCTGCTTCAGTAACCGCTGTACCCGTCATACCAGCCAGTTTGTTGTACATTCTAAAGTAGTTCTGTAATGTTACAGTAGCAAAAGTCTGCGTTGCAGCTTCGATTTTTACATTTTCTTTAGCTTCGATCGCTTGGTGAAGACCGTCTGAGTAACGACGTCCATCCATGATACGACCTGTCTGCTCATCGACAATCATAATTTTGTTGTCCATGATAACATACTCTACGTCTTTTTCGAATAAAGCATACGCTTTTAAAAGTTGAGTAAGAGTGTGGATACGCTCGCTTTTTACTCCAAAATCTTGGAATAATCTTTCTTTAGCTTCCGCTTCAGCGTCTTTGTCTAATTTTTGTTTTTCAATCGCAGCGATTTCTGTTCCAATGTCTGGTAAAACGAAGAAATCGGCATCAGTATCTCCAGAAAGGTATTTAATACCATTGTCTGTCAATTCTACCTGATTGTTTTTCTCTTCAATCACAAAGTATAAAGCTTCGTCAACTTTATGCATTTCGCGATTGTTGTCCTGCATATATTGATTTTCAGTTTTTTGAAGTAATTGTTTAATTCCTTCTTCACTTAAAAATTTAATTAATGCTTTATTTTTAGGTAAAGATCTGTAAGCTCTTAATAATAAGAAACCACCTTCTTTAGTATTTCCTTCTTTGATTAATTTTTTAGCTTCGGCTAAGAAACCATTTGCTAACTGACGCTGCTGTGCAACTAAGTTTTCAATTTTTGGTTTCAATTCGTTGAATTCGTGACGATCTCCTTGAGGAACTGGTCCAGAAATGATAAGCGGTGTTCTGGCATCATCAATTAATACAGAATCGACCTCGTCGACAATGGCAAAATTGTGTTTTCTCTGCACTAAATCGCTAGGAGAGTGTGCCATGTTATCTCTTAGGTAGTCAAAACCAAATTCGTTGTTGGTTCCGTAAGTGATATCTGCGTCGTAAGCTTTTTTTCTAGCCTCAGTACTTGGCTGGTGATTATCAATACAATCAACAGATAAACCGTGGAATTCGAATAAAGGTGCTTTCCACGTGCTGTCACGTTTTGCTAAGTAGTCATTCACTGTTACTAAGTGAACTCCGTTTCCAGTTAAGGCATTTAAGTAAAGAGGAAGTGTAGCAACTAAAGTTTTACCTTCTCCCGTTTGCATTTCGGCAACTTTACCTTCGTGCAGTACCATACCACCAATTAACTGAACATCGTAGTGAATCATGTCCCAAGTGATGTCTTTTCCGGCAGCATTCCATTTGTTTGCCCAAATAGATTTTTCTCCGTCAATAACGATATATGGTTTTGTTGCAGAAAACTCACGGTCTTTTGCAGTAGCCGTAACTTCGATATGAGCGTTTTCTTTGAAACGACGAGCCGTTTCTTTTACTACAGAAAACGCTTCCGGAAGAATTTCCAATAAAGTTTTTTCAGAGATTTCATAAGCTTCTTTTTCAAGAGCATCTATCGCATCATAAATATCTTCTCTTTTGTCGATATCTTCAATTTTTTCAACTTCGGCTTTAAGAGAAGCAATCTTAGCATCTTTATCTGCTCTTGCTTCTTTAATTCTTTCTTTAAAGTATGTTGTTCTTGCTCTTAATTCGTCGTGAGACAAACTCATTAAGCTCGATTCGAAAGTTTTAATTTTGTTTAGGTAAGGCTGCAGGGCTTTAACGTCTTTTTGAGACTTATCACCCACAAATACCTTAATGATGCTGTTTATGAAACTCATAATTTATTGTATTTCTATAATTATATAATGTGTATTTGAACCAAAAAAAAAGCCTCTGTGATGAGACTTTTTCCTTTGGTTTATTTTTTAATATTCATCCTCATTCCAAAGATAATCTTCGTCTGTTGGATAATCAGGCCAAATTTCTTCCATTGATTCATATATCTCCCCTTCATCTTCGATTGACTGAAGGTTCTCTACTACTTCTAATGGAGCACCAGCTCTAATAGCGTAGTCTATAAGTTCGTCTTTGTTAGCAGGCCATGGCGCATCACTTAAATAAGATGCTAATTCTAATGTCCAATACATCTGTTATCTGTTTAGTTTGTGCAAAAATAAATTTTTTACTGAAAAAGACAAGTAAAATTTGATTTATTTTAATAAAATTTAAGAACGTCTTTACTAGTATGCAGTTTTCAGTGCCAGTTTTCAGTTTAAAAACTGAAATTTGCTGCTAATTGCTATATTTTTTTAGTACTCAGTTTTTGTGTGAGTTTGCAGTCTGAAAACTGAAAACCGTGACTGTTTACTTACGCGGAATCCATTTCACTTCCTCCGCTTTAAGGTCTGAGGACAACTTTCGTGCCAAGACAAAAAGATAGTCAGAAAGTCGGTTTAAGTACATAATTGCGATTTCAGGAACGTGTTCATTATGACTTAAATGTACTGCCAAACGCTCTGCGCGACGGCATATACAGCGAGCTATATGACAATGTGACACGGTAGGATGACCGCCTGGTAAAACAAAATGTGTCATTTGCGGAAGGCTTTCTTCCATTTTGTCTATTTCATTTTCAAGCAATTCAATATCAGAATCAATTATTCCGAGATTTTTTAAACGAAGCTCTCCGTTTTTTAAAACTTCTTTTTCCTGCGGTGTTGCCAAAATGGCGCCTACAGTAAAAAGACGATCCTGAATTTCTATTAAAATAGTTTTATAATGCGAATCGATTTCCTGATCGCGAATTAATCCGATATAAGAATTAAGTTCATCAACAGTTCCGTAACTGTCAATTCTAATATGATCTTTAGGAACACGCGTGCCTCCAAAAAGTGCTGTTGTTCCTTTATCGCCTGTTTTGGTGTATACTTTCATTTTTTAAAGATGCTAAGGTTCTGAGATGCTAAGATTCTAAGGTTTCTCTACTTTTGAATTAACCTAAAATCTAGTTTTTCTTTTTCCGATTAAACAATTAACCAAATAAACGGTTAAACAGATCTACTCGTGTCACTTTCAATTAAACCGTCTCGTAAACGAATAACTCTGTGCGCATACGCAGCAATATCTTCTTCGTGGGTTACCAGAATAACAGTATTTCCTTGTGCATGAATATCTCCAAAAAGTTTCATGATTTCTACAGAGGTTTTACTGTCCAGGTTTCCTGTAGGTTCATCGGCTAAAATAATCGAAGGTTTGTTTACCAGGGCACGGGCAATGGCAACACGCTGGCGCTGACCTCCTGATAACTGATTGGGCTGGTGGTCCATTCTATCAGCAAGATTTACTTGTTTTAAAACCTCGGTGGCTCTTACATTTCTATCTGATTTTGAATATCCGGCATAAATCATTGGCAGTGCAACATTGTCCAGAGCTGTTGTTCTGGGTAAAAGATTGAAGGTTTGAAAAACAAAACCTATTTCTGTATTACGTATTCCGGCGAGTTCATCATCGCGCATTTGGCTGACATCTTTTCCGTTCAAAACATATCTTCCGGAAGTAGGCGTATCCAAACAACCCAATAAATTCATTAAAGTTGATTTTCCGGATCCCGAAGGCCCCATTAAAGCGACATATTCGCCTTTGTTGATTTCTAAATTAATTCCTTTTAAAACATATACAGTTTCATTGCCCAATATGAAATTTCGTCGTATGTCGGTTATTTTAATTAATGGATCTGCCATTTTATTTTACAATTTTGGATTTAAAAGTACAAAACACTTTTCAATAAAAATGATAAGTAGTTTAGAATTGGATTTTGTTACAAAAGCTTTTTTATAGATATGTGCCAAAAAGAATATGTTTTTTAAGCTATAAAATAGTTACATGATTTTGGTTGAGTTTTGTATAATTGTCATTATTTTAAGAGTTTTATAGTATTAAGATGTTTTTTAGTTTAAAAACGTGTTAATAATGTAAATTGTTCGGGTGGGTATTTGGTACATTTGATTAATTAATTAAAACAATCAACATTATGAGAAATATAAAAATAGCTGCGGCAGTTACATTATTAGTATTAGGATTAACATCGTGTAAAGATGAAAAACAAGAGAAAGCTCAAAAAACAATCGACTCTTATGTAGCCTACGTCGATTCTGTAAAAAATGTTTCAGCAGATAACTTAAAAGAAAACTGGAAAAATGTTGAAGCAGAATATGATAGAAAATCTCAAGAAGCTCAAACAGCGCTGGCAGATCTTAAGGATAATTCGGCTGCGACCGAAAAAATAAACGCCAGCAAAATTAAATATGAAGAGTTTAAAAATGAGATGACCACCGTTTTTGCCCCTCCGGCTCCAAGCCCAAAACAACAATTAAGAGATGCCTTATTTGGTGCTGGAAAAATTGGTGATGATATGAATTTCAGCTGGGTAAATGCTAAAAATATTCACAGCGTTTATCAGCAGTTCGTTCACACTGTAGAAAATAATAAAGATAAATATTCAAGAGAAGACTGGGATGAAGTTAAACTGATGTATGAAGCACTTGACAGCCGTAAAAATACAGTTGAAAAAGAAGGTCTTACAGCAGAAGATAACAGAAAAATTGCCGGTTTAAAAATCAAATTTGCACCAATGTATACTGTTAACAGAATGGGTGCTAAATCTGAAGAGAATAAAGAAGCTAAAAAATAAAGTTTAAATTTTTATTGAAATGAAAAAGACGATCAGAAATGATCGTCTTTTTTTTATGCTTTTAATGTAAACTTATACTTGTCGATTTTTATATACGATTTCATTCCGTTAGGAATGTTTCGTAGGTAGAAAGAATAGAGGTGGGCGCGATTTACGTTCTGTAGGAACGTTTGATACGCCAGATTTTAATAACCAAACGTTCCTACGGAACGTAAAACGATGAAAAAAATATAATTTTCTACCAATGAAATGTTCCTATGGAACAAAAAAATGTGTAAAATAAAATGATGCTGCTTTGACTTTTGCGACAGTTGCTTTTTATGTTTTAATGAAAGATAATTCTAAAATTTATTTGCCAATTAATTTTTCAAGTTTTGCCATCATTTCGTCTTTTTCTTTCAGCATACGCTCATATAAGGCAATTTTTTCATCATGCAATTGAATAATCTTTTCAATTGGATTGTAGTTGTTGATTATTAATCCAGTTGCGTAATCATGGGCATTGAACGTACTTGCAATAATATTTACTGCTTGCTCTTCATCAAAATTTTGAAAAGCTTCAATAGGAATTTTTAAAGAATTAGAGATTTGTTTCAGCAGATTGTCTTCAATTACCTCTTTTTGTTCGAGCATAGAAATTTTTTTCTGGTTCCAGTCTTCTCCCAAATCATAAGCGAGTGCTTCTTGTTTAATGCCAAGCATTTCTCTGAATCGCTTTACGTTTCTTCCCTGATGAATTTTCTGTTCCATAATGAGTGTCGTTTTTCTTGAGGTTCAAAGATAAACCTATCTGTACTAAAAAATCTGAATTTCAAAGATAAAAAAACATCTTATAAAACATCTTTTTTTGTCAGATATTATATCTAAATTTAGAATGGTTTATCTTAATTTGTTTTCTTAAATGTTCAAGTGAAAGGAAGTAATTTTATGCTCTAATTACAAAATGTTCTTTTTCCTGCTCGTATCTAAAAAATACAAATCCCCATTGAAAAGTATCGATTGTAACTTTTACTTTTGGGTGATTTTTGATAATCTCCCAAGCTTCTTCCATTTCTGGAGACCAATGAATGTCATCGAAAATCAAGACGGAATCGTTGTTTATTGTTGGAAGTAAAAGATTAAAATACTCTAAAGTTGCTTTTTTAGAATGATTGCCATCAAAATATATCAGATCGTAAATCTTAGAGTTGAGATTTTCTGAAATCAAAAAAGATTCAAATTCTGAAATTATGCTTTCGACATTTTTACAATCAAATTCATCTAATTGATTTTTGGCAGTACCTCCAGTCTGCGGGCAGCCTTCTATTGTAGTAACTTTTGCATTTGTGCTGCCAAGGGCAAGGGCAGAAGTTGCCAAACCCAGCGAAGTACCTATTTCTAGAATGTTTTGCGGCTTAAAATAATTCGTAACACGAAATAATAATTCGGCACGTTTTGGAGAAATTCCGGCAGTTGATGCGATTTTTGAAATCTGCCTTTTGTTTGATTTAAAAACTTTTGAACCAGCGCCAAAATCTGTTACTTCAATGAAATTTTTATTTTCAAGAAGTGAATTTCTGTAATTCGTTAGAATTTGATATTCTGGTTTTGGCTTTTTATCATAAAAACATTTCGTAAGTAAATTAAAAACAAAAGGCGAATGTACGCCGTGTTCGTTTGTAGAATGCCAAAGAAAATTTAAATACGATTTGATTTGAAACAACATGCGGGTTTAAAATATGATCTTAATTAACAGAAACTAAAGTAATTTCAAATATCAGTACGGCGCCTCCGGGAACAGTTTTGTTTCCATTGCTGCCGTATCCTAAATGAGCAGGTACAAAAAGCTGTATTTCGCCGCCTGATTTTAAAAGCGGAATTCCCTCTTTCCATCCCGGAATAAGAGTACGAAGCGAATATGAAACTCCTTCTGTACTTTCATCAAAAACTTTCCCATTAGTAAAATAACCTTTGTAAATAACGGTAATATTAGAATTTAATGTAGGATGTCCGTCGTTTTCATTTTCTTCTGTGTTTTCCCCTTCACCTGTGTTTTCTTCCTCGCCTGGATTTTCTCCTTCGCTTTCACTTGAACCTTCTTTGGTAATAATGTAGTATAAACCAGAATTTGTTCTTTGTGCAGTTAAATTATTCTGAGCTAAATAATCAACAATCTCTTTCTCATTTTCAGCAGTATAATCTTTGACTTCATCTTTGTCTTTAGAACAAGAAATAAAAAGTGTTAATGAAAGTAAAGCAGTTAAAAGTTGTTTCATATTTTATCTTTTTAAAGAGCTAATTTAATAAAATTAGTTTTCAGTCGCAGTTGCAGTTTTCAGTCTGTGTGTTAACTGCGACTGAAAACTAAATTATCCTTCAATCTTTGCAGAAAGTTCGAACCATCGTTCTTCTTTTAAATCAATTTTATTTATGATATTTTGAAGCTCGTTTGCTTTTTTCTCAATATCAGCATCGGCTACTTTTCCATCAGAGAATAACTGTTCGATTTTAGCTTTTTCAATTTCTAAATCTTTGATTTCTCTTTCAATTTTTTGATATTCTTTTTGTTCGTTAAAGCTTAAATTTCCGGTTGGGTTATTTTGTTTCCAGTCTTTCTTTTCAGCTTTGTTTTCTTCTTTTTGGGCAACATCGGCACTGTCTTCGTAAGCACGGAAATCAGAATAGTTTCCTGGGAAATTTTCGATTTCGCCTTGTCCTCTAAAAACAAATAAATGATCGACGATTTTATCCATAAAGTAACGGTCGTGCGAAACAACCAATAAACAGCCCGGATAATCTAAAAGGAAACTTTCCAGAACGTTAAGCGTTACAATATCTAAATCGTTTGTAGGCTCATCGAGAATTAAAAAATTTGGATTTTGAATTAAAACCGTACATAAATACAAACGTTTTAATTCGCCTCCGCTTAATTTTTCGACATAATCGTATTGCTTTTTAGCGTCAAAAAGAAAACGCTCTAACAATTGTGAAGCCGAAATAATTTTTCCTTTTGCAAGCGGAATATATTCTCCGTATTCCTTAATAATATCAATAACACGCTGTCCCGGTTTTGGATTAATTCCGGATTGTGTGTAATAACCAATTTTAATTGTATCTCCTTTTACAACACGTCCGCTGTCTGGCGGAATTGTACCCGTAAGCAGATTTAAGAAAGTCGATTTTCCGGTTCCGTTTTTACCAATAATCCCGATTCTTTCACCACGCTGAAAATCAAAACTAAAATTATCCAGAATAACACGGTCTTTGAATTTTTTAGAAAGTTTATGAAGCTCAATAATTTTGCTTCCCATTCTTTCCATATTAATTTCAAGTTCGACTTTATTTTCTTTACGTCGGCTTTGTGCTTTTTCTTTAATAATGTAAAAATCGTCCTGACGTGATTTAGATTTGGTTGTTCTCGCTTTTGGCTGGCGTCGCATCCATTCTAATTCTTTTACAAATAAGTTTTTAGCTTTGTCAATACTCGAATTTTCAGAAGCAATTCGCTCTTCTTTTTTCTCTAAATAGTAAGAGTAATTTCCTTTGTATTGGTATAATTTTCCGTTGTCTAATTCGATAATTTCATTACACACACGCTCTAAAAAGAAACGGTCGTGCGTTACCATAAATAAGGTAATATTTTCTTTGGCAAAATAGCTTTCAAGCCATTCGATCATTTCAAGATCTAAATGGTTGGTAGGCTCATCCAGAATCAATAAATCTGGACGATTGATCAATATGATAGCCAGTGAAAGACGTTTTTTTTGCCCTCCCGAAAGATTTTTTACTTTCAGTTTAAAATCTTCCAGTTTTAATTTAAAAAGAATCTGTTTGTACTGCGTTTCAAAATCCCATGCATTATGCTGATCCATTCCGTCAAAAGCTTTTTGGTAGGCTTCTTCATCATCTGGATTTTCTAATGCTTTTTCGTAAGCTTCAATTATTTTAAGCGTTTCATTATCTGAAGCGAAAATACTTTCTTCGATTGTAAGTTCATCCTGAAGGTTGTTATCCTGAGAAAGAAATGCCATTCTAATTCCTTTTCTTAAAACAACCTGTCCGGTATCTGGTTCGTCTAAGCCATTAATAATGCTCATAATGGTAGTTTTACCAGACCCATTTTTGGCAATAAAAGCAATTTTTTGATCTTTATTGATTCCAAAAGAAATGTTGTCAAAAAGGACTCTTTCGCCAAATGACTTCGATATATTTTCTACAGATAAGTAATTCACTTTGTAATTGTAAGTTATAAATTATGAGTTATGAGTGTTTTGAAAAACATAACTTTCTGCAAAAGTAAACTTTTATCTTACGATTTGCGAATTATTTATGGAGATACAAACTCAGGATTGAACTCAAATCTATATAATGAATTTGCTGCGGATTATTTAAAATGGGTTTCCGCACCAAAGATTCGTTTGTAATAAAATAATGAAGACCGTCTTTTGTCGCAATTCCTTCTATTTGGTGAAATGGAAGTTTAAGGTCGATTTTTCGTTTATTGCCGGATAAAAAATCATTGTTTTTAAAATCATATAAAAGATATAAAAAGGTTTTTCCGGTTTTTGAATAACCGCAGAGAGCGATGATTTTTTTATCTTCTAAATAAGTCGCGCCAGTTACTAAACCTTTTGTGTCTAAAGTGTTTTTGAATTTCGCAATATGATTTCCGGGTTGTTTGGGTAAAACATAAATATTGGTTTTAGACGATTTCCATTGTTTAGAAAACAAATAAATACTGTCTTTAGAAACTATAAAAGCTTCACAGTCAAAATCAGTAGTGTTTGGTTTTTGTGCTAATAAATCTGTCTGGTCAGAATAGGTGAATGAAATTTTTTCGATAATAGGATTCTGTGTTAAAAACGACTTTTTCTCGATTTTTAAAATATTTAAATCCGTTCGGTTTCCACTGTAGTTATTTCCAAAATCGCCAATGTATAGATGTGTACTGTCCTGCGAAATTTCTTCCCAGTCATGATTGGTAATATTTTCAAGAATGATTTTCTTTTTGATTTTTCCTAAAGAATCTAATCCGTAAATCGTTTTGTCATGATCGTCATTATGTGTCCACAATAAATTATCAAAAACAATTAATCCCGAAGTTTCTTTGACAGAATCGCTCAGCTTTATTGAATATTCAGGTTTTAACTTTAAATTTTTATAAACGCAGTTTCCGTCATTTTCTGTTGCATTTGGATTGTAGTTTTTAGAAACAGGGTCTGTACAGCCCGAAATTTGGGCCTGAATCGAAAAAACAGAAAAAAGAAAAAAGAATAGAATGCGCAATATTACCATATCTTAAATTTTGGTTAAAGCAAAAGTAAAATTTTTAAAGATTAGCTGAAAAAATAAGATTATTAATATAAATAAAATGTTATTTTGCACCTGTAAGTTTAGCTTTAAACTGAGTTTCCCCAAATATGAGAATTTTAGAAGAACTGTCAAGATTTAGAATGTCCAGATATTTCAAACTTTTGTTTGTATGCTGGGATGTCATTTTGTTAAATACTGCGATACTGCTTTCTTCTTTAGCCAGATTTGGAAGTTTAGACGAACTTTTAATAAAAGAAGAAAAAACAGTTTCTGTTCTGGCTAACTTAATTTGGATAGGACTATTGCTAAATAAGGATTCATACAGAATGATTCGTATTGAACGTATTGAATCTATTTTAAAACGAACCATTAGAAAAGTAGTTATTCATGCTTCGATAATTTCAATTATTGTAGTATATCTAAAATTCTCTGATCTTTCCAGACTTCGACTGTTATATTTCTATTTGTTCTTTTTTGTGATTTTATTGGTTTCCAGATATATTTCAATGAAACTTTTAAAAGAAATTAGAGCTAAAGGGTATAATTTTAGAAAAATTATTATCGTAGGGGCAAATGAAACGGGCGAAAGAATGCGAAAAATTTTGGCTAAAGATTTGACTTACGGCTATAAGTTTTTGGGTTTTTTTGATGAAAAAGCCGATCCTATTTTTTCAGATCAGGTAATTGGCGGTTTTGATGAAATTCAGGATTTTATAGTTCAAAAAGAAGTAGACGAAATGTACGTTGCCCTGCATATAGATGATATTGCGGTAATCAATAAACTGGTTAAAATCTGTGAACAAAATATGGTGAGAATTAAATTTGTTCCTGATTTTCAGTTGTACACAAAATCAAGTAAAGTCGAAATTACTTTTTATGAAAATACTCCGGTATTAATGCTCCGCCGAGAACCTTTAGAGTTTGTTACCAATAAATTGATAAAAAAAGCTTTTGATGTTTGTTTTGCTGGCTTGGTCATTTTGCTGATATTTCCGTGGCTTTTTCCAATTGTAATGCTGATTATAAAATTAGAATCGCCAGGTCCTGTTTTCTTTAGGCAAAAACGTTCAGGACGAGACAACAGACCTTTTATTTGTCTAAAATTCAGAAGCATGTATGTTAACGATCTTGCGCACAATAAGCAGGCAGGAAAAGGAGACAGCCGCGTAACAAAATTTGGAGCTTTTATTCGTAAAACCAGTATTGATGAACTGCCGCAGTTTTTTAATGTATTTTGGGGAGATATGTCAGTAGTTGGACCAAGGCCGCACATGATAAATCTGGCCAAAGAATACAGCGAATTGATTAATAATTATTTAGTTCGCCAGTTTGCAAAACCAGGTATTACCGGCTGGGCACAAGTCAACGGTTATCGAGGCGAGACAAAAGAACTTTCTGATATGGAAAATAGAGTAGAATATGATATTTGGTATATCGAAAACTGGAGTTTACTTCTCGATATCAAAATCATAGTGAGAACTGTAATAAACATTCTTAAAGGTGATGAAAACGCCTATTAGAATTTAAAAAACTGATTATTAGCAATAACTTCTTTTAAGTTTGAAGCCGCATCTATTTTGATTTTTTGATGCATAGATTCTATATGACTGCTGTGATGCACATCTGTTCCTGTAAAATCGTACATTCCTTTTTTTAATAAAAGTTCTGCAGTTTTGGCAATTTCACTTCCATAATAACCTACTGTCGCCAATAAATTAAGCTGAAATAAACAGCCAGATTTTTTCAGTTTTTCATATTCTGTAAAATTTTTATGAAAATAGGTATATCTTTCCGGATGTGCCAAAACCGGAATATAGCCGGCAAGCTGAATATCAAAAATAATTTTATATAAGTTGAAAGGCGCACTTAAATATGATATTTCAACCAATATATAATTGTCTTTTAAAGTGAGGAGTTTTTCTGTTTTTAGATGATTTTCAAACCAGTCATCCATAAAATATTCTGCAGCGGCTTTAAACGGAATAGGTATATTTTCTTCTTTTAATAAAACCTGAGTTTCGTTTAATTTCTCTAAAATATCCTGTTCAGAATTGTTCCAGACATAATGGTTAATATGCGGTGTAGTTACAAATTGAGAAATTCCCAATTCCTGAAAAGCTTTTGCCAGTTTAACCGTTTTTTTAATCGTCTTTGCACCGTCGTCAATTCCCGGAAGCAAATGCGAATGAATGTCGACATAATCGCCCGCTAAAAGATCTTTTAAAAAAGGTTTTGATTTAAAGAATGCTAACATGTGTGCAAAAGTAAAGAATTGATCTCGTTTTTATTTATGCTTAACAAAATACTTCAAAATAAAATAATGTAACAATGTAACAACATTTCAGAATTATATTATATTTGATAAAAAAGTAATATTTTATGAAAATTAAAGAGAATTTATATAATCAAAGGATTATTTCGATTGACGCTTTACGTGGAATTACCATTTTTGTAATGATATTTGTAAATGAGCTTGCAAGCATCCAAAATGTACCTCAATGGATGAAACACATGCCTGCAGATGCAGATGCGATGACCTTTGTCGATTTAGTTTTCCCTGCTTTTTTATTTATAGTTGGAATGTCAGTTCCATTTGCATTTAACGCCAGATTAATAAAAGGCGACAGTCCAAAAGTAATCTGGACTCATACCTTAAAACGTGCTTTAGCATTAATCATAATTGGTGTTTATATGGTTAATTCAAGTGAAGGTTACGACGCCTCAAAAATGATAATAACACCAGCTTTTTGGGGACTTTTAGCTTATTCAATGCCAATTCCTATCTGGAATAAATATCCAAAAGACTTTTCGGTTGTATTAAAATCCATTCTGCAATATGGCGGTATGGTGGTTTTAATTGCACTTTATTTTTTATATGTTCAGGAAGAAACAGGAAAAATAGGAATCACGCCAAAATGGTGGGGAATTCTGGGTTTAATAGGCTGGGCTTATCTTATTTCAGTAATTTACTATTGGCTGGTTTCGGGAAAATTATGGGCAATGATTGTTTTTCTGATAGTCTGCGTTGTCGGAAATTCAGCAAACCTGACCCCAGGTGTAAATATGCCGGAATGGCTGGGATTTATTGCAGGCCATTTAACCCATGCTACATTAGTATCAGCCGGAATCGTAATTTCGCTTTTGTTTTTTGATAGAAAAATCGAAAACAAAATCAATTGGCCGGTAATAGGTTTTATAATTTTGTTTTTTGCCGCTGGATTTTTTCTGCGTCAATATTATGGAATTTCAAAAATACATGGAACTCCTGCATGGACACTAATTTCTGCTGGAATCTGCACCGTTCTGTTTTACTTTTTGTATTGGTTAATGGAAGTTAAAAAACAAACTAAATGGAGTGAGTTTTTTATGCCTGCCGCAGCAAATCCGTTATTAATTTATATTCTGCCGGGTGTTATTTATTATTTCTGCAAAGTTGTCAATCTTCATATAATCCCAGGATATTTTAGAGAAGGCGTTCCTGGAATTCTTTGGTCTTTAGTGTTTTCGATTATAATGCTTTACGTAATGAAAATCTTTAATAGATTTAAAATTCAGCTTCATCTTTAATTTTTAGTCACAGTATTCAGTCTGAGACTGTAAACTGTAAACTGTGACTGAATACTGTAGACTGAGACTGAATACTATTCTATAACAACAGATTTTATCTCCAGACTCGCTCCCGAAACCGGATTATAATTCACAAAATTGAATTTACAGAGATTATGAATATTTAATGTTTTTCCGTTTGGATCACCGTCTTGTTTAAAATCCGTCCATGGGATTTTTATCGTTGTAAATTTTTTGGCAGAAACAGGTAAATCAACTCTGGGGTGCGAACCGCCATGAATGCAGCCAGTTCCTTCTGCGTTTCCTTCTCTTGCCTGGATTTTTATAAGATGAGAAGATTTGTAAGTAATACTGAGGTATTTTGAATTTTCAGACAAATTCGTCGGAGCGCCGTCGTTAGAATCTGCTTCTGTAATCATTACATTCAGTTCGATTTCTCCAATCGGATTATCTTTTGCAGTAACTTTTACAATTCCTTTTTCTTTTCGAATCCTGTTAATCGTTTCCTGATTTTCCAGGGCTGGACCGGCAATATACCAGGTTGAGGTTTTTACCAAATCAAGACCGGAATTCGAAGTTTTTTCTATAGCAGCGAAACCTAATATTCCAAACCATACAGTCAGGAAAAGAAAGAAACTTAAAAAAGCCAGAGTTTTGTTTTTCATCAAAAGAGAAATTGTTTACTGTATTCAAAAATAGAATTTTCTTTTTATTATTTTTAAAAGAACGTCTATTCTGAATAAAATTTTAAATTTGTAAGATATTGTTTTTGAAAAGCTTAAGATATGAAAAATGCAAAACTTCTATTGGGTTTCTTTTTCTTTTTTCAAATGCAAGTCTGCTATTGCCAAAACGATTCTATTTCGAGAAATAACAAAGACATTCTCGATGTTTTGTATAAGCTTTTTAATAAAAACGATTCATTACGAAAAAGCGAGGATAAAAAAATAGCATTTTCCCTGCTTCCAGTACCACTAGATGCCGATAAAAATACAGGTTTGGTCGTGTCGTTTTTAACTACCTTTTATCTTGGCGACAGCGACAAGACTAAAATGTCGCAGGTTTCATTTTCGCCTTATTTTAGTTTTACCAAACAATATGTTTTTCCTGTTCAAAGTTATATTTATACAAAAGATAACAAATGGAATTTTATAGGCGATTATCGATATATGATTTATCCGCAGGATACTTACGGTTTGGGCGGACATAATACAGATGAAAAAATGTCAACTCTGGATTATCAGCAATGGCGTTTTTATCAGTTTGCAACCCGAAAAGTAATTGGTAATTTCAGACTCGGACTGGGATTGCTGCTGGATAATTACCAAAACATTTCCGAAGACTCTTATATAGATGAAGTAACAGATTATGTTAAATATATGAATGGCGATTTTTCAGATGAAACTTCTTTTGGGGCTGCCATTCAGGGACTTTATGATTCCAGAGAAAACAATGTAAATCCGGAACAAGGTTTGTATGTTGAGGCAGATTACCGAATTAATACAAGCGGTGTGGAAGGAAAAAAGTGGAATTCAATTTATTTTGATGCCCGTAAATACCATTCTTTTCATAAGTACAAACATCGGGTTTTAGCTTATCGTGCCTTTTATTGGTCTACTTTTGGCGGAAAACCTCATTATTTAGATCTGCCAAGTATTGGCTGGGATCGCGATGGCAGAACCGGACGCGGATTTACCCGAAACAGGTTTCGAAGTAATGCCCTGATTTATTTTGAAACGGAATACCGAACTGATATTTCAAAAAACGGATTCTGGGGTGCCGTATTTTTTACCAATATTTCCTCGGTTTCAAAATTAGAAACGTATCAGTTTAAAAAGTGGAATCCGGCAATTGGAACGGGATTACGCATTAAATGGAACAAGAAAAACAATAGTAATTTAGTTCTAGATTACGGAATTAGTAAAAACGACTGGTCATTGCGGTTAGGTTTAGCCGAAAATTTCTAACTTTCCCCAAAATCAAATTTTAAATTTTCAATGCAATTATCGGTTGTTATTCTTAATTATAATGTGCGTTACTTTCTAGAACAATGTGTTTTAAGTGTTCAGGAAGCCATTTCTGGTCTTGATGCCGAAATTATTGTTGTCGATAATAATTCGTCTGATGACAGTTGTTTGATGATGAAAACAAGATTCCCCGAAGTTAAATTAATTGAAAACAAAGAAAATTTCGGTTTTCCAAAAGGAAACAATATTGCCGTTAATCAGGCAGGAGGGAAATATATCTGCATTTTAAATCCTGATACTGTCGTTGCTGAAGATACATTTACTAAAATTTTGGCTTTCGCCGAAGAAAAACAAGATCTGGGAATTGTCGGCTGTAAATTAATTGACGGAACCGGAAGTTTTCTGCCCGAAAGTAAACGCGGTATTCCAACGCCTTGGGTTGCTTTTACAAAGATTTTCGGATTATATAAAATATTTCCAAAATCAAATCTCTTTAATCGTTATTATGCCCAGCATTTAAACGAAAACCAAACCGGTAAAGTTGAAATTTTGGTGGGAGCATTTATGCTTTTAGAGAAAGATTTATACCAAAAATTAAATGGTTTTGATGAAAACTGTTTTATGTATGCCGATGATATCGATTTGTCTTACCGTACGCTTGAGATGAAAAGAAATAACTATTATTTTCATGAAACCACCGTTTTACATTATAAAGGAGAAAGCACGGTAAAAGACGAGTTGTATATGAAACGCTTTCAGGATGCGATGAACTTTTTCTATCAAAAGCATTTTAAAAAATCATGGTTTTTTAGTTTTTTCATCAAAATAGGAACATGGTTTTTCTCTTTTGTAAAAATGTTTCAGGGAAAACCAAAAGAAAAACCGCTGCCGGAAAGTTATATTTTGTACTCCGAAAATACGAATTTGACTAAAAAACTGGCTTCGATTTTAGAAAATAAAGTTCGATTTTTAGATTTCAAAAAAGAAAAAATGGTAAATTCGTCCCTGATTTTAAAGGGCAAAAAGGCAGAGATCATTTTGGATAATCACTATGTTTCATTCAAAAAATGTATCAATATCATAGAAACTCTTAAAGATAAGAACATTACTTTTAAGATTTTACCTAAAAAGGCAAGTTATATTATTGGAAGTAATTCAAGAAATGACAGGGGGCAAATCATTAAAATTGAGTAAAAATTATATTAAGTGTAATTTATATTTAAAAATTTCAGTAATTTCGCAATCAGAAAATCAAAATCACCCTTTAGAATAATAATATGGCAAGATTTGAATTAAAGCTTCCAAAAATGGGAGAGAGCGTCGCTGAGGCAACCATTACTAACTGGTTGAAAGAAGTGGGAGACAAAATTGAAGCTGATGAAGCTGTACTGGAAATTGCAACTGATAAAGTTGACAGCGAAGTGCCAAGTGAAGTATCAGGAATTTTAGTTGAACAATTATTTGGCAAAGATGATTTAGTTCAGGTAGGGCAGACTATTGCAATTATCGAAACAGAAGGTGGTGATGCGCCTGCAGTAACTCCAGTTGTCGAAGTTTCTGTACCTGCAGAAGCAGTAGAAATAGAAAAAACTATCGAAGCAGTAAAAGAAACCGTAACTGCTCCGCAGGATTTTGCAGGATCAGATAAATTCTTTTCTCCTCTGGTAAAAAATATTGCAAAAGAAGAAGGTATTTCTGTTGCAGAACTAGATAGTATTCAAGGTTCAGGAAAAGATGGCCGAGTAACAAAAGATGATATTTTTAAATATATAGAAGACCGCAAGTCAGGGGTTGTGCAAGCTCCAAAAGCAGTTGAAGAAGCTCCAAAAGCAGTGGTTGAAACACCAAAGGCTGTTGTTGAAACTCCAAAAGCAGAACCAGTCGCTCAAAAAAGCCAGCAGGCTGTTCCGGTTTCTGTAAACGGTGGTGACGAAATTGTGGAAATGGACAGAATGCGTAAACTGATTTCAGGTTACATGACAGCTTCTGTACAAACTTCGGCTCACGTTCAATCTTTTATTGAGGTTGACGTAACCAACATTGTAAAATGGAGAGATAAAGTTAAAACCGCTTTCGAAAAAAGAGAAGGTGAAAAATTGACTTTTACACCAATTATGATGGAAGCAGTTGCAAAAGCGTTAAAAGATTTCCCTGGAATGAATATTTCTGTTGATGGTGATTATATCATCAAAAAGAAAAACATCAATTTAGGAATGGCAGCAGCATTGCCAAACGGAAATTTAATTGTTCCTGTAATTAAAAATGCAGATCAGTTAAACCTTGTTGGAATGGCAAAAGCAGTTAACGATTTAGGAAACCGTGCAAAAGCAGGAAAACTAAAACCAGATGATACACAAGGCGGAACTTACACTGTTACAAATGTTGGAACTTTTGGAAGTGTTTTTGGAACGCCTATTATTAATCAGCCACAGGTTGGAATTTTAGCTCTTGGTGCGATTCGTAAAGTTCCTGCGGTTATCGAAACTCCAGAAGGAGATTTTATCGGAATCCGTCAAAAAATGTTCCTGTCTCACTCTTACGATCATAGAGTGGTAGATGGCGCATTAGGAGGAAGTTTTGTGAAAAGAGTAGCAGAATATTTAGAAGCTTTTGATGTAGAAAGAGATTTCTAGTCGATTTAAAATAAAATTTGAAAACCCGAAAAATTTAAAAGTTTTTCGGGTTTTTTCGTTTATAAAAAATGGAGAAAAACAACTCGTTTTGGTTTGATTTTAAACTCAAAACCAACAAAAAAAGCCAATTTTGGTCAAAAAAATAAGAATTTGCTCAGGAACTTTGGCTTTAAAAAATTACATTTGTAATCTTATAAAAATTAAAAATGGAATTAAAACTTAACAAACCAATCTGCTTTTTTGACCTTGAAACAACTGGAATTGATATCGGTAAAGATCGAATAGTAGAAATTTCGATATTTAAAGTTTTTCCAAACGGAAATAAAGAAAGTAAAACCTGGCTGGTTAATCCAACAATTCCAATTCCTCCACAAACTACGGCGGTTCACGGCATTACTGATGAAAAGGTAGCCAACGAACCAACCTTTGCCGAACTTGCTCCGCTGGTTCATAATATGATAAAAGACAGCGATCTTGCAGGTTTTAATTCAGATCGTTTTGATATTCCGCTGCTGGCAGAAGAACTGCTTCGTGCCGGAGTTGATTTTGATATGAAAAATAAAGTTTCGGTAGATGTTCAGACTATTTTTCATAAAATGGAAGAGCGTACATTAAGTGCGGCTTTAAAGTTTTACTGCGGAAAAAGTCTTGATAATGCACACTCTGCAGAAGCGGATACAATGGCAACTTACGAAATTTTAAAAGCGCAGTTAGATCGTTATCCGGAATTAGAAAACGATATGAAATCATTGTCTGAGTTTACAACTCGTAAACGAATTGCTGATTTTGCCGGAATGATCGCTTTTGATAATGATGATGAAGAAATCTTTACTTTCGGAAAACACAAAGGGGCAAAAGTTGAAAAAGTACTGGAAACAGAGCCTGGATATTTCAGCTGGATTCAAAACGCCGATTTTCCTTTGTACACCAAAAAAGTTCTGACAGGGATTAAATTGAGAAAATTAAATACAAAATAAGATTCTGAGTTACTGAGCTTCTATGGTTCTAAGTTTTTTTTCCTTAGCAGCTCAGTAACTTGGTATCTCAGTACCTTTAAAAAAAATGAAAATCATTTGTATCGGTAGAAATTATACCAATCATATAGAGGAATTAAAAAACGAGCGTCCGGATGAACCTGTGGTTTTTATGAAACCGGATTCGGCAGTTTTATTGAAACAGCATCCGTTTGTAATTCCCGAATTTTCTGAAGAAGTTCATCACGAATTAGAAATAATTGTGAAAATTAACAAAGTAGGAAAGTATATTGAACCTAAGTTTGCGAACAAATATTATGATGATATCAGTGTAGGTATCGATTTTACTGCCAGGGATTTACAGGATAAATTGAAAGCCAAAGGACTGCCTTGGGAAAAAGCAAAAGCATTTGACGGCTCTGCGGTAATTGGAGATTTTTTACCAAAAAGTGATTTTGTTTCGTTAGAAAATCTTACGTTTGAGCTCAAAAAAAATTCTGAAATCGTTCAAAAAGGAAATACAAGTTTGATGCTTTGGAAAATTGATGAACTGATTTCGTATGTATCGCAGTTTTTTACGTTAAAAATTGGAGATATTATTTTTACAGGAACACCAGCAGGTGTTGGGCCGGTAAAACCAAATGATGTTTTGGAAGGCTTTTTAGAAGATAAAAAATTATTCAGAATACAAGTAAAATAATGGCTTTAAAGTACAATCTTTCGAAAGTGTATGCGCTTTCAGACAATGACCCCGAATTTGTAAACGAAATTCTTAAACTATTTGTTACAGAAGTTCCTGAAGATTTAAAACAAATCAAAGAAGGAATTAAGAAAAAGGATCATAAGTATGCTTATTCGTATGCGCACAAAATCAAACCTACATTAGATTTAATGGGACTGAATGTGGCATTTGAAGAAATTCTGCAAGTCGAAGCGTGGACAAAAGCAGAAGGAAAGAAAAAAGATATTATCGAAACTTTTAAAAGTATAAAAGTTCAGGTAAAAGACGCGATCAAAGAAATAAAAAAAGACTTTGATCTGTAAAATTTAATAATCCCGCTTTTTAACCAAAGGCGGGTTGTTTTCTCTGTTTACGATTTTACTTCACATATAAACAAAGGTTTCTTTGTTTCCTGCCTCAAATCATTTCCGCAATCCTACTTCATAAATAAACTTATAACTTTATAAGTAAAACTTTTAATACTATGAAAGCAACAATAGTTACCATTGGAGATGAAATTTTAATTGGTCAAATTGTAGATACAAATTCAAATTTTATAGCCAAAGAGCTGGATAGAATTGGTGTCGAAACGTATGAAATGATTTCGATAAGCGATGATAAACAGCATATTTTAAACACTTTTGCACAATTACAGAATAAAGTAGATGTTGTAATTGTAACAGGCGGTCTTGGGCCGACAAAAGATGATGTTACCAAAAAAACTTTCTGCGAATATTTTGATGATGAACTGGTGGTAAATCCAGAAGTTTTGGCTCACGTAACAGAACTTATCGAAGGATTTTATAAAAGACCAATTTCGCAGTTAAATAAAGATCAGGCGCTTGTTCCGTCAAAATGCACCGTTCTTCATAATAAAATGGGAACAGCTCCGGGAATGTGGATGAAAAAGGAAAACACAGTGTTTGTTTCACTTCCGGGAGTTCCGTATGAAATGAAATATCTGGTAGAAAACGAAATAATCCCAAAAATTGTAAAAGAATATAAACGCCCATATATAATTCATAAAACCATTTTAACGTACGGTCAGGGCGAAAGTTTAGTCGCAGAACGTATTGAAAACTGGGAAAACAACCTGCCTGAATTTATAAAACTGGCTTATCTGCCAAATCCGGGAAGAGTCCGCCTTCGTATGACTGCCCGCGGAACAGATAAAGAGGTGCTTGAAAAAGCAATAGAAGAAAATGTTCAGTCGCTTGATGCTATAATTCATGATATTATAGTAGGTTACGAAGAAAATGAAACCATCGAAACTGTAGTAGGGAAACTGCTTGCCAAACAAAATAAAACCGTTTCGACAGCAGAAAGCTGTACAGGAGGAAAAGTTGCGTCGCTTTTGGCATCTGTTCAGGGCGCTTCTGCATATTTTAAAGGAAGTGTTGTTTCGTATGCAACAGAAGCAAAGGTTAATGTTTTGGGAGTTTCGCAGGATTTAATAGACCAGTTTTCGGTAGTAAGTGCTGAGGTTGCGGCTGCTATGGCTTTGAATGTGAAAAACATACTAAAAACAGACTATGCAATTGCGACAACCGGAAATGCTGGTCCGTCAAAAGGTGACTCAGAAGCTGAAATTGGAACTGTTTTTATTGCTTTGGCAACACCAAACGGAGTAATTACAGAAGAATTTAACTTTGGACAACCGCGTGAAAAAGTGATAGATAGGGCGACTATTAAGAGTTTAGAAATATTACAGAAAGAAATTTTAAAAATTGTGCAATAATTTTTTGCTACAATGGTTTATTTTTCTTTTCTTTGCACCCTGATTTTGAATAACGATAAAAGATAAGTATAATGTCAAGAGTTTGTGACCTTACAGGTAAAAGAGCGATGGTAGGAAATAACGTTTCTCACGCTATGAACAAAACTAAGAGAAAGTTTTCTGTAAACTTAGTTAAAAAGCGTTTTTATCTTCCAGAAGAAGATAGATGGATTACTCTTAGAGTAGCAGCATCTACGATAAAAACAATTAATAAAAATGGAATCACTGCTGTTTTGAAAAAAGCACAGTCAGAAGGATTTATCAAATAATCTTTTCCTAAATAAATATATAGCAAGATGGCAAAGAAAGGTAATAGAATCCAAGTAATTTTAGAATGTACTGAGCACAAGACTTCTGGTGTTCCAGGAACTTCTAGATATATTACAACTAAGAACAAAAAAAATACTCCAGACAGATTAGAGATTAAAAAATTTAATCCAATCTTAAAAAGAGTAACTGTTCATAAAGAAATTAAGTAATAATTAGAGATTTTGTAAATCTCAATGGTTGTTTGCCATTTGAGTTTTATAAAAACTTCAAATAACATTTGAATCATGGCAAAGAAAACCGTAGCATCGTTACAAACATCTTCTAAGAGATTATCAAAAGCCATCAAAATGGTAAAATCTCCAAAAACTGGTGCATATATATTCGTAGAATCTATTATGGCTCCTGAATTAGTTGATGAATTCTTGAAAAAGAAATAATTACAAATACAATATATAGAAAAGCTACTTTCTTTCGGAAGTAGCTTTTTTATTTTTATATTTGTTTAAAATTTTATAGAAACACCACAAATTGTGTTTTTTTTAAACATTTGTTCCCGCCATACTCTTTATCTTTACCTGTCTAAAAAAAGCCAGGCAAAGGATATCGATCCTGTCGGGGTTAGATTAAAAACAATACGCGTTCTATAAACATCAGGATTGTTTCAAAACTCAAGAACAATCTAAAACTAACAATAAATTAAAAATGAGTTTTTTTAAAAAATTATTCTCTACCGAAAAAAAAGAGACTTTAGATAAAGGTCTTGAAAAAACAAAAACTACTTTTTTCTCTAAGTTAAGCAAAGCTGTTGCAGGAAAATCTAAAGTCGATGATGACGTTTTAGACAATCTTGAAGAAGTTTTGGTAGGTTCAGATGTTGGAGTAAACACCACGCTGAAAATTATCGAAAGAATCGAAAAACGCGTTGCCGAAGACAAATATTTAGGAACAGATGAATTAAATCAAATTCTTCGTGATGAAATTGGCGGTTTATTGTCTGAAACCAATACAGGTGAAGCAACAGAATTTGAAATTCCAAAAGATAAAAAACCTTATGTTTTAATGGTTGTTGGAGTAAATGGTGTTGGGAAAACGACCACAATTGGCAAACTGGCTTATCAGTTCAAAAAAGCAGGTTATAAAGTTGTTTTAGGTGCAGCCGATACTTTCCGTGCCGCTGCGATAGATCAGCTGCAAGTTTGGGCAGATCGTGTAAATGTTCCAATTGTAAGACAAAATATGGGAAGTGATCCCGCTTCTGTAGCTTTTGATACCCTGCAGTCTGCCGTAGCTCAAAATGCAGATGTTGTAATTATTGATACTGCTGGACGTTTGCATAATAAAATCAATTTAATGAATGAGCTTTCTAAAGTAAAACGTGTTATGCAAAAAGTAGTTGCAGATGCGCCTCATGATGTACTTTTGGTTTTAGATGGTTCAACAGGTCAAAATGCTTTTGAACAGGCAAAACAATTTACTGCCGCGACAGAAGTAACTTCACTTGCAGTTACAAAATTAGACGGAACAGCAAAAGGCGGTGTTGTAATTGGTATTTCTGACCAGTTTCAAATTCCGGTAAAATATATTGGTGTAGGCGAAGGAATTGAAGACTTACAAGTCTTTAATAAATATGAATTCGTTGACAGTTTCTTTAAATAATTTATAATGAGTTTAGAATCTTTTAAAAATATTACACCGCTTACTTTTTATTTTGTGAGTGTTGTGTGTTTTGTTTTAGCAAATGTTACCAGAGATAAAAGCCTTTCTTTTTACTATATTTTATTAGTTTTGGGAGTTGTTTTTTTCTTTATGGGAATTTTAAAAAGACTTAAAACGAAGCGATAAAACATTATGTTTAAAAAAAAATCCGAGGATATTTTAGTTTGATAAAGTATTCTCGGATTTTTTATTTGCTTTTATTTGTATAAAGCACTGATTTTCTCCCAGAGGACTTTGTCAAAATCAGATAATGCAAGGTTTTCATCATCTGCTGCGTCTCCCATTCGAATGACAACCATATTTTTGCTTGGAATTACATAGATTTTTTGATCGTTTTTTCCTAAAGCCATAAACATATCGCTTGGTCCTGTTGGAATTATGCTTCCCTGAAAAGTAAGTTGTGACTGTGGTAAATGATAAGAACTTTTTCCGTTTAGCCACCACAAATAGCCGTATCCTAGATTAATATTTTGAGAAGTGGTTGTTGCTTCGTTAAAATAAGCTTCGTTTAAAATAATATTGTTTTCCCATTTTCCTTTATTCAGCATTAATAATCCAAAACGTGCCATGCTTCTTGTTGTGCTCGTATAAACGCTGTTTACGCCAAGCTGAACCCAAGTTCCATTCATTCCTATTTTGTCTCTTAATTTAGCGTTGAAATAATTCCCCCAGGTTTGTCCGCTTGCTTTTGCCACAACATCCTGCAGTTCTACATATACATTATGGTAGGCCCAGCGTGTTCCTGCATCGGCTTTGTATTTTAAAGAGGCAGGATCAACATCATCTGTGCTGTCATCAAGTCCAGATGTCATTGTGAGTAAATGTTTGCAGGTAATTAAATTTTCCTGTGCTAATGTTTCACTGGTCCATCCGGTTCCTAAATACTGTGAAACCTTATTGTTGATATTAAGCAGATTTTCCTGCTGTGCAATTCCGGTAACTGTCGAAGTTAACGTTTTTCCGGCGCTCGCCCAGTACCAGTTTGTTGAGGCGCTATGTCCGTTAAAATAATTTTCCAGAACAATTCGTCCATTTACTAAAATAATAAACGATTTAGAATGCTTAAGTTCCAGATAATCTAAAAGCGGCTGTACGGCGTTCTGATTCCATTTTAAGTCGGCGATTGATTTTGTTTCCCAGACAGTTCCTGTTAATGGAGGAAAGTACATGGTTTCTGCCGAGTCTGGATTTTGCTCTGGTTCGGCTGAATCTTTGCTGCAGCTTATTAAAAATAGGGCTGTCAGTAATGTGCAGATGGTTTTGGTCATGGTTTATGTTTTTGGTTTAGGGCTTTGACCAAAAATATGTAAAATAGTTTAATGGGTTTTATGATCTTTTTGTTTCTTTTAAATGATATAAAGTTACCTTTGTAATTCACTAAATTTCTTTTGAAAACGGAAGCCACAGCCCTGATGGGAGCGGTATCCTTTTTTGGGCTTCTTTAGCCGGGAAAAGATATAGCAGACAGCAGGATCAGCTCCTTATTAATATTATAATTATTATGAAAAACACTTTTATGATTTTGGTTTTATCGCTTTTGTTTGTAAGCTGTAAACAGGAAATAAAACCGGCAGATATTGCAAAACTAAACGGATATTGGGAAATTGAAAAAGTGGTTTTTGATAAAGGTGAAGATAAGGTTTACGGCATGAACGAGAATTTTGATTATTTCCAGATTAAAGGCAATAAAGGAACGCGTACAAAAGTAATGGCGCAGCTTGACGGCACTTTTTTGACAACAGATACTTTTGAAAATGTTTCGGTTCGATTTACAGACAAAGGAACTTTTCTGGATTACAAAACAGATTACGCAAAATGGAGTGAGGAATTGATTTCGATTTCAGACGAAACTTTTGTGGTAAAAAATGATCAGAACAAAGAATATCATTATAAAAAAACAGGACCAGTAAATATTTTAAACGATGGCAAAAAGACTAAATAACGAAAGTACGATTGGGGCTGTTTTGCAACAGATTATTCAGGTGAATAAATTACAGCCTGGAATGGATCAAATTGATGTGCGTGAGGCTTGGAGACAACTAATGGGAAATGGCGTGAATACATACACCAGAAATGTTGTTTTAAAAGGAAGTACGCTTTATGTTGAACTTGGTTCGGCTGTTCTAAGAGAAGAGTTAAGTCACGGAAAATCAAAAATCGTTAAAATGATTAATGAAGAATTAGGACGTGATGTTGTGAGGGATGTAGTATTACGCTGATTTTTTAGTCGCAGTTTTCAGTGACAGTTTTCAGTCTTGATCTATTATAGGGAATAAAAAAAATCCTGTTTGTATAACAAACAGGATTTTTTTTATGATTTACAATCACTGAATTCTGTGACTGTGACTGAAAACTAATTATTAGAATTGCTCTCTTCCGGCAAAGTGGAATGCACTTTCGATAGCAGCATTTTCGTCGCTGTCTGAACCGTGAACTGCATTTTCTCCAATAGAAGTTGCGTATGCTTTACGAATAGTTCCTTCAGCAGCTTCAGCTGGATTTGTAGCTCCAATTAAAGTTCTGAAATCTTCTACTGCGTTGTCTTTTTCTAAAATTGCAGCAACAATTGGTCCGCGTGACATGAATTCAACTAATTCTCCGTAGAAAGGTCTTTCTGCGTGAACTGCGTAGAATGCTTTAGCATCAGCTACAGTTAATTGAGTTAATTTTAATGAAACGATTTTGAAACCACCATTAGTGATCATTGCTAAGATATTTCCGATGTGTCCGTTTGCAACAGCATCTGGCTTAATCATTGTAAAAGTTCTATTTGTTGCCATTTTCTATTTTATTAAATTTTGTGCAAAAGTAGACTTTTTTTGTGAATTGATTTTAATTAATTCGTAATTAAAACACGTTAGAATGATGTTTTAACCAAAAAAAAGACGCACAACTGTGCGCCTCTACATATATGATGAAAATTTTAAACTTTGAATATTAATTTGTTTCTGTAGAATATCCACAAAATAAAGGTCCAGATGCACACGTAAACTAATGCGCCTGCGAGTGAAGCAGTCATTGGATTGTTGAAAAACGGTGCAATGCAAAAGCTGTACAGATAATTTAATAAGTTGATTTTTTCTGAAGGATTATGCGGGTTTTGAAACTCGATCATTACTAATGCCTGTGGAATAATCTGAGAAGTAAAGAAAACAATCATTGGATTTACACCCCAGATTAAAAATGGTTTGAATCCTTTTTTATAATCTGCAATATCGATGGTGTAATATAAAATTGTCAGGAATACTGTTGCCAATCCTGTTGTATATAAAACATAGCTGCTAGTCCAAAGCGACTTATTAATTGGAAAAACCAAATCCCACATTAATCCAAAAAATATAAGAATCGTTCCTGCAATTCCCATTTTCTGGGCTTTTAGAATTTTAGTTGTATCACGCTGTAAAACCTGTCCGATTAGTAAACCAATAATTCCGTTTACGATTGATGGAAGTGTACTTAAAATTCCCTCCGGATCCCAGGTTATGGTACCGCGGTACATGTGGCCTTTTAACAAAACGCTGTCAAGCCAGGAAGCCAGATTGGTCCCTTTTTCAAGATTGGCTTCGCCGATTCCGGGAACAGGAATTAAAGTCATGATTGCCCAATAACCCAATAATAAAACAATTCCGGTTATGATCTGGGTTCTTTGAGAGGTTTTTAAATACAAAAGCGAAACTACAAAATACACAATTGCAATTCGCTGCAAAACTCCCGGAAGTCTTACATCATGATAGGCTTCGATACCACTGTAAGCTAAAAACAGATAAATAAACAGAATCGAAAATGCCAGAATGTTTTTGACTTTTGAACTAAAACTTCCCATTAAGGCATAACCTACAGCAATGGTTATTGCCAGTCTGCCTATTAAAAGCGGAATACCTTCGAGTCCAAATAGCTGGATTTTTCCAAAAAAGTTAAAGAAAATCCCCAAACAAAGCATTCGTAAAGAACGAACTAAGATTTTATTGAATGTTGTGCTGTCATAAAATTTATCAGGCATTGCAAGCGGAACAGCAACTCCCATGATGAAAATGAAAAACGGAAATACTAAATCAGTTGGGGTGCAGCCGTGCCATTCGGCGTGTAATAATGGCGGATAAACATTTCCCCAGTCACCGGGATTGTTTACGATTGTCATTAATAAAATTGTTAGTCCACGAAAGACATCTAGCGAAATTAAGCGTTCTTTTACCATTGGTTTTGGGTAAATTGGTTAGTTAATAATTTTAAAAATCGCTATTTGGTTTGAAGAATAATAATTTAGAGAGATAGGTGGTTATTTGGTTCTCAGCATTATTACTTTATTTTTTTAAATTGTTATAATGTTAAAATTCATTTCTAAAGGTTTCAGTTTCTGTAATAAAAGCGGTACTAATTGTTCGCCTTTTTCCAGATAAAATTCAGAAAAATTACTTTGACGTTCCTGCAGACTGTTATTTGGGAACAGTTCGCATTGTAAATCAATAACGCGCTGCAATTGATCGCTCAGGTTTCTTTTTTGCGCTTTTAATAAACGTTTTTCAAGATTTTCCAGACCTTTTGTTTGTTTTACTTCTTGTGCTTTTACAGCTCCAGAAAACGATTTGTCGGTTTGAGCTGCTAATTCGTAAAGATATTGAAATTGGGTTTTCAATATTTCTTTTTGAGGTGTCAAGTCAATTGGAAATGCAGAAATTTTATGTGTAATCGCGTTTACTAAATTTTCTTGTTTGGTAAAAAGGTCTTTCCAGCTTAAGTTTAACTGGTCTGCTTTTTTAGCTTGTTTTTCTGTTGCCAAAAGAACAGAGTTACGAACTAAAATCATCGGAAAAGTGATGTTTACGGCATCAAAAAATGATTTCAATTCCAGCCAATAAGCAATTTCTCCGCCTCCGCCAATGTAACATAAATTAGGCAGGATTATTTCCTGATAAAGCGGACGCATAATCACATTTGGACTGAATTTTTCAGGATGATTTTCTAATTCAGAAAGAATTTGATCTTTAGAAAACGAGATTTTTGTATTGTTTACAAAATATTTATCTTCTTCAAAAATGATTCTTTCGCGCAGATTGTCTTCAATATAAAACAAATTAATCTCACGCGGATTTACCTGAACGGTATATTCTTTTAATTGTTCAATTGTTTCCTGAACAGCTTTGTATGAAGTCTGTTTTTCTAATTCTTCCTTGGCATACGGAATAAAAGCACGTTTTAAATCAGCATCGTCAGCATCTATAATTACTAAACCATAATTAGCAAATAAGCTGTTGGCTAAAAATCGGGTTGCATCAGCCAGATTATCGTGTTTTAAATAAGTGTCTTCAAAAAGCTTTTTTAAAGTATTGGCATTCGTACTCGAACCTAATTCTAAGGAATAAATATCTAAAAACTCAGCTAGACCTTCAGTTGAAAGTCGGCCAACCGGACCATTACTTTCTTTATTCCATCTGAATTTTTTTCCTTTAAAATTAAAATAATTGATTTCTTCAAAATCATGATCTTCTGTTGCCATCCAATAAACGGGAACAAAATTATAAGATGGATATTTCGATTTTAATTCTTTGGTAAGATTAATGGTCGAAATGATTTTGTATAAGAAATACAAAGGCCCGCTAAATAAGTTTAACTGATGCCCTGTTGTTATTGTAAAAGTATTTTCGAGTGCTAAAAGCTCAATGTTTTGTTTGGTCGAATCCGAGATTTCGATGTTTTGATATTGCTTTTTTAAGGTATTAACTAATGCAATTCGGTTATGGTTATCAAAATTCGAAGCTTTTTCGGCAATTTGTTTTTCGAAATTTTCCAATGTTGGAAAATGGTTGTACAGCGTTTTTAATTCTGATTTTTGATCTAAATAATCTTGTATCAATTTAGAAAAATATCCAGAGGTTTGATAGCTGATACAGTCGGTAGGCATAATTTTAAATTTATTTTTGACAGCTGTAAATTTAATGAAAATATACAGTTAAAAACGGTTTTAACGATTGCTTATGATTTGATTTTTACTTTTTATTTTAAAGTTCCTAAAATCAGTATTTTAAATTCGAATAAATTAATATTCTTTAAAATGTAAAATATATCAAATTTGTTAAAAATACAGAAGTGTTTTGAAACTAATTGTTCTAAACGTGAAATATTAATAATGAAACTATATTTTTGTAATCAAAAAAAAGATATATCTATTTTACATGGAAACTAACCCGAAAAAGAAGAACTCATTAAAACATGTTCTTTTTGGTTCTTTAATTGGAACTACAATTGAATTTTTTGATTTTTATATTTATGCCAATGCTGCAGTATTGGTTTTCCCGCAATTATTTTTTCCGGGTTCAGATTCGACTATGGCGACTCTGGAATCGTTAGCTACTTTTTCAATAGCGTTTTTGTCTCGTCCGTTAGGTTCAGCTTTTTTTGGACATTACGGCGATAAAATCGGGCGTAAATTTACTTTGGTTGCTGCCTTATTAACAATGGGTATTTCGACCGTAACAATAGGTTTCTTGCCAAGTTATGCCAGTATTGGTGTTGCTGCTCCTTTGTTATTAATGCTCTGCCGATTCGGGCAAGGCGTTGGTTTAGGAGGAGAATGGGGCGGAGCCGTTTTATTGGCAATAGAAAATGCACCGCCGCACAAACGTGCCTGGTACGGAATGTTCCCGCAATTGGGTGCTCCAATTGGATTATTGCTTTCGGGCGGGACTTTTTTATTATTGACTGATTCCATGAGCAATGAAGATTTTATGGATTACGGGTGGAGAATTCCGTTTATTGCCAGCGCTCTTTTGGTAATCGTAGGATTTTATATTCGAACAAAAATAACAGAAACACCTTCTTTTGAAAATGCTAAAAAGCATGAAGAGGAAGTAAAAGTTCCTTTTTTAGAATTAGTAAAATCGTATAAAAACCAATTGATTTTTGGAACGTTTGCTGCAATTACAACTTTCCTGGTTTTTTATTTAATGACTGTGTTTACATTGAGCTGGGCAACTTCAGACTTAGGAATTGTTAAAAGAGACGGATTATTAATTCAGTTATTCTCAGTATTGTTTTTTGCCATTTTTATTCCGGTTTCGGCTGTTGTGGCAGATAAAATAGGACGTCGTAAAATGCTTATTCTGGCTACGGCTGCAATTGCTGTTTTTGGATTTTTCTTTTCATTCTTTTTAAGCACAGGAAATATTGCCTTAGTAACAACTTTTGCCTGTATAGGAATGGCTTTAATGGGCTTTACTTATGGACCTTTAGGAACATTTTTATCGGAGTTGTTTCCAACAAACGTTCGTTATTCTGGTGCCTCTTTAACTTTTAATATGGCAGGAATACTGGGAGCGGCTTTTGCACCAATGATTGCCATTTGGCTGGCAAAGAAATACGATGTGAGCTATGTAGGGTTCTATTTAGTTACGGCCGCGCTTATTTCTCTAATTTCATTTTTAGTAATAAGTAAAGACGAACATAAGTTTTAAATTTTTTAAAGATTTAGATAAAATCCGCAATCTTGAAAATTATCAGGACTGCGGATTTTTTGATAAAAAAAAATAAACTTAAAACGGCTTTAAAATCTTTACCATAAAAGTCTCTAAAGAACTCGTATTTTTGCAAAAAATAAATTCCTTTGAAAACGAAACTTTTTGTAATTACGCCTCCATTTACACAACTGAATACTCCGTATCCGGCAACGGCGTATATAAAAGGTTTCCTGAATACTAAAAATATCGAATCGGTTCAGGCAGATTTGGGTATTGATGTTATTTTAGAATTGTTTTCGAAAAAAGGACTTTATGATTTGTTTCAGGTTTCAGGTTTCAAGTTTGAAGTTTTGAACGCTGAAATTTCAGATAATTCTAAAAGAATTTTTGCTTTACAAGACGAATACATCAAAACAATCGATTCTGTAATTCAGTTTCTGCAGGGAAAAAACCCAACTTTGGCTTTACAGATTTGTCAGGAAGATTTCCTGCCGGAAGCTTCTCGTTTTGCACAGCTGGAAGAACTCGATTGGGCTTTTGGAACAATGGGAACTCAGGATAAAGCAAAACACCTTGCGACATTATATCTCGAAGATATTTCGGATTTTATTGTAGAATGTGTCGACGAAAATTTTGGCTTCAGCCGATATGCCGAACGTTTAGGACGAAGTGCCAATTCGTTTGATGAATTGTATAACGAGCTTCAAAAAGAACCAACTTATATTGATTCGATTTTAATTTCTATTTTGAAAAAGAAAATCGAAGAAGTACAACCAACTTTTTTCTTAATTTCTGTTCCTTTTCCGGGGAATTTATACAGCGCTTTCCGATCTGCACAATGGGTAAAACAAAATCATCCCGAAGTTAAAATTTCAATGGGAGGCGGTTTTCCAAATACTGAACTGCGTTCACTTTCAGACAAACGTGTTTTTGAATTTTTCGATTTTATTACTTTAGATGATGGCGAAGTTCCAATTGAAGAACTTGTTGATAATTTGTCATCACGAGCGGAGTCCAAGGAAGAGAAGCGTTATAAAAGAACTTTTCTTTTAGAAAATGGAGAAGTAGTTTATAAAAATAATTCTTTAAAACACGATTACAAACAATCTCAGGTTGGAACTCCAGATTACTCTGATCTGCCTTTGGATAAATACATTTCGGTTATTGAAATTGTAAATCCGATGCATAGAATGTGGAGTGACGGGCGTTGGAATAAACTTACGATGGCGCACGGCTGTTATTGGGGAAAATGTACTTTCTGTGATATTTCCTTAGATTATATAAAAGTTTACGAGCCAGTTGCGGCAAGTCTGCTTTGCGATCGAATGGAAGAATTAATAGAACAGACAGGACAAAACGGATTTCATTTTGTTGATGAAGCGGCACCGCCGGCATTGATGCGTGCTTTGGCGCTGGAAATTCTAAAAAGGAAACTGGCCGTAACTTGGTGGACGAACATTCGTTTCGAAAAAAGCTTTTCAAAAGATTTATGTTTGTTGCTGAAAGCTTCTGGCTGTATTGCCGTTTCAGGTGGTTTAGAAGTTGCTTCAGACCGATTATTGAAATTAATTGATAAAGGTGTAACGGTAGAACAAGTCGCAAAAGTAACAAGAAACTTTACCGAAGCCGGAATTATGGTTCATGCGTATTTAATGTACGGGTATCCAACACAAACCATTCAGGAAACAATTGACAGTCTTGAAATGGTTCGTCAGTTATTTGAGGCGGGAGTTTTGCAGTCTGGATTTTGGCATCAGTTTGCATTAACGGCTCATAGTCCGGTTGGTTTGTATCCGGAACAATTTGGTGTGACCAAAAAAACAGAACTAATAGGCACTTTTGCCAATAATGATATTGAATATACAGATTCAACAGGAATCAATCATGATAAATTTAGTTTTGGATTAAAGAAATCGCTTTTTAATTTCATGCACGGAATTTGTTTTGACTATGAATTACAAGATTGGTTCGACTTTAAAATTCCAAAAACTAAAATCCATCCTGATTTTATTTTTAATGCACTCGAAGAACAAAATGATTTTAATACCAAACCAAATGCAAAAGTAGTCTGGCTTGGCGGAAAACCTTTTGCAGAGCTTTTTACAAAATCGAAAAAAGGAAGAAGCTGGGAAATGATGTCCCTGACTTTTCATGATAAAAAAGAAAGTTTTACTGTTCAAACCAGCAAAGAAGAAGGCGAATGGCTGACATCGATTTTATCTAAAATTTCAATTTCTAACACAAAAAACTACACTTTTCAGGAAGTGAAAAATGATTTTGAAACTTCGCTGGACGATTTTGAATTGTTTTGGTATTCTAAACCTGTAAATACACTGCGAGAATTTGGACTCCTTGTTTTATAAATATTCAACGCTGGTTCCGTCACTTGGAATTGCAGTTTTATATAAAAGATTATTTTCTGTCAAAGCTCTTCTCAATTCTTCTCGGGTTGTAGGACAGTGATTTAGAGCTTCCAGGTGATTTGCAAAAACCTTTCCGGGTGCGAGAGTTGCAAATTTCAAAATATCATTCATACGCATTAACAATGGCTGGCCAATGTCTAATCTGGCAGTACCGCAGGCAACGGTTGCAATGTCTGGTTTTAATTCTATCAATACTTTTTGTACATCATCAGTAAAAATAGTGTCTGAACTTATATAAATTGACTTTTCGTTGGTAAGCTCAACGTAAAAACCCATTACATTTCCCATTAATTTTGCTATAAAACCGTAGCCGTGAAGGGCAGGAATACCAATAATTCTTCCTCCTAAAAAAGGCTGAGGTTCCCAGTAATTTAAAGTCTGCATAATATTTAGACCTCTTAATGAAAGAGATTTTTCATCTTTTGCACTGCAGATAACCGGAATACTTTTTCTTCGCAAAAATACTTCGCCCGCCTTATCAATATGATCTGGGTGTAAATGTGTTATCAGGCAGTGAGTTACTCTGCTCAAAATTTCTCTGCTGTTTTTTGGCAAAGCTACCAGCGGATTCCTCTTAGGTTTGTAACGAAAAATTGTGAAAGGTGCAATTGTTTTTCTTTTTCCTAACATTGGATCAACCAGAATAACATGCTCTTCTGTTTCAATAACCAATGTGGCATTTCGCAAATGATGTATTTTCATATCTGGGAAAATTAGAACTTAAAAATACAAAGTTTTTTGAAAATTGTTTTACAGATTTTTCTTTATTTTTAACAGAATTGTTATTATTTATTCAATAGAAAAGCGAAACCCAATTCCGTGGAGGTTTTCAATCGAAATACCTTTTTCATTGGCTAAAATTTTGCGCAGACGCGAAATAAAAACATCAAGGCTTCTTCCCATAAAATAATCATCTGTACCCCAAAGTGCAGTTAAGATTTGTTCTCTTTTTAAAACCAGATTTTTATTGTCTATAAAAAGTTTCAGCAATTCGGCTTCGCGTTGTGTAAGGCCCACTTTTTCTTCTTCATTAAAAAGAATAAAATTTTTGGTATCAAATTGATATTTCCCAATTTCATATACAGATTTTTCTACTTTATTGTTTTTCTGTGAACGTTTCAGGAAAACTTCAATCTTTAAAATTAATTCTTCAATGCTGAAAGGCTTTACTAAATAATCATCGGCGCCAAGACGAAGTCCTTTTATGCGGTCCTCTTTTAAAGTTTTAGCCGAAAGAAAAATAATAGGCACATCATTATCAATTTTTCTTACTTCTTCGGCCAGTTCAAAACCGTCCATTTTTGGCATCATAATGTCAAAAATGCAAATATCAAAATCTTCATTTTTAAATGTTTCCAAACCAGATTTTCCATTGGTGCAGTGAATAACTTCATAATTATTCTGTTCCAGATTATCTTTGGTTAAAAATGCCAGAGTTTCATCGTCTTCTGTGTAAAGTATTTTGAAGTTTTTCATTTTTTATAAGGAATTAACAAAGTTATAGTAACTCCGTTTTCAGAATTATTTTCAGCTTTTATTTTCCAGTTCTGCAGGCTGCAGATTTCTTTAACATAGTATAATCCAAGTCCAAAACCATTTACTTCATTACTCTTTTCGTTTTGAACGCGATAAAATTTATCAAATATAAAGGATATTTTTTTAGAAGAAATACCAATTCCATTATCAATAAATTCTAATTTTAAAGTCGAATTTTCTTCTGAAATTCTAATCGTAATCTCAGGTTTTTTATTGCAGTATTTTATCGCATTATCTAAAAGGTTGTAAATCAAATTAGCAAAATGAAAAACATCAGTTTCTAATATATATTCTTTTGATGAACTTTCAATTTGAATAACGGCTTCAGGGCATTTTAACTGGATATTTTCGATAGCTTCTTCGATTATCGGAACAATTATAACACTTTCTTTTTTTAATTCTAACGGAGTATGATCTGATTTGGCAACGTTTAGAATTTTTTCTACATGATGATTTAGTTTGTGGCTTTGATTAATAATGATTTCTGTATAAGTGTACAGTTTCTTATCATCTTTAATCGGGCTTTGTTCGCTTAAATATTTTGAAGCAATTAAAATAGAAGACAAAGGAGTTTTAAACTCATGCGTCATATTATTGATAAAATCACGCTGTAATTCTGAATATTTTTTTTGCTGTAAAAGAGTAAAAATCGAATAAACGTAAATCAACAAAATCAAGATTAAAGCAATCGAAAGGATAAACCAAAACCGCATTGAACTGAATAAATAAGTGGTTTCGTTAGGAAAACGCACTGCGAAATAATAAACCAGATTTTTATGTTTAGGAAAATAGACAGTTTTTTTACACTCAGATTTTTTTTTGTGCGATAAAGAAATGTAATCACCATAAATCATTTCGTCGCTCTGGCAATTGTACATAGCGTATTCAAAATCTGTCGTGATATTCATTTTTTTGAATTCAGTCAGGAGATAAAATTCTAGAATATCAGGCTCAAACTCATTGTCGACATTTACTATATAATAATCGTTGGCAATTTTTTGCACAGGATTTTGTGCCGGAAGTTCATGATTGGTTCCTTCATATAATTTTTTTGCAACTTCCAGAAGTGCAATATGTGCTTTTTGACTCAGCTTTTTTTGTTCAATTGTAAAAGCTTCTTTAGTCCAAAGCAATTGTGCCACCAAAATACTTATTATGGCGACAAGTCCTAGAACTATAATACTATTGAGTTTATTTATTTTCAAGAAAACAGACTTTAGAAAGTGTAATATTAATCAAAAATATACTTAAAAAAAGCGATTAACAAGTCGTTAACAAACATTTGAAAGCGGTTAACAGCGATTCGATTTTGTCTGAATTACCTTTGAAATATGAAATCGAACTTTAAACCATTTAATATATTTAACTATGAAAATCATCAAAATCTCAATGCTTGCTTTGGCTTTAGGGCTAATGTCTTTTTCGGCAATTGCTCCGGTGCAGTCAATTGTAAATGAAAAAGAAATTGAAGGAACAACAGCTTCAACAATTGTTTGGAAAGCCGAAACAATTGATGTTGGACAAATTCCGCAGGGAACTCCAAAAGCGATTGTTTATGAATTTAAAAATACAGGAAAAACTTCTGTAGTAATTACACAAGTTCAGGGTTCATGCGGTTGTACAGCAACAGATTACATCAAAGAACCAATTTTACCTGGAAAATCTGCAAAGGTTACAGCAACTTACAATGCAGCAAACAAAGGTGCTTTTACAAAAACAGTTACAGTAACAACTAGTGCCGAAACTGCTCCAAAAATCCTTACTCTAAAAGGTACAGTTATCTAAAAAATTTTAAATAGGTTGGTTATATCGTGGCAGCTCCAAATATGTAATGTATTTGGAGCTTTTTTTGTCTTAATTTAATGTTTTTTTATTTTTTGAGGAGCTTTGTTTTTATCAAAACTTTTCTACTTTTATCAAAAAAAATAGTATGAAAATTTGGTGTTCATTTATCGCTTTTGTGTTTCTGTTTTTAGCAGTTTCCTGTAAAGGAGATAAAAAAGAAGAAAATCAAAAGAAAGAAAAAGCAGTTGTCCCTGAACTCAGGCTTACGATAGATACAACGGCTATTGCAAGTTTTTATGAGACTTACCCGAAATTGAAAAATTTTGAAGAGCAGGTTAAATCCTTATATAAAAAGAAAAACGCCACACAATTATGGCTTGATAATAAAGGTGTAGTGGAGTTTGGAAATACTTTGTTTAATAAATACAAAGGATTAGAAAACGAAGGGTTAAAAGCAAATTTTCCGTACAAAGAAATCAATGCTGTTTTTGAAGGAAATGCTGATAATAAACTTTCAAAAGTGAATACAGATTTAATGATTACAAATTTGTATTTCTACTATGCCGAAAAAGTATACAGGGGATTTGATGAAAAAACTTCGATTTCATTAGAATGGCTTCTGCCAAGAAAAAAACTAAATTATCAGGTTTTCTCAGATTCTATTTTTGAAAAATCGACTATAAACGACGATAAGAAAAGTAAAATGTTCAGCCAGTATTACAAACTGCGCGATGCTCTTAAACGTTATAGAGAAATAGAAAAAAATGGAGGCTGGAAAACCATAGAAATTGATGATGCTTATAAGAGTTTAAAACTTGGAGATTCATCTCCAATTGTTTCTCAAATAAGAGAAAGACTTTTTATTACTCAGGATATTAAAGAAGACAATAAAAGTGCAGTCTGCGATTCTACTTTAATAAAAGGATTAAAAAGTTATGAACTGCATCATGGTTTTGCACCAAAAAATACGATTCTTCCAGAACATATTACCGATTTGAATATTCCGGTTTCAGACCGTATTAAAACCATTATTGTAAATATGGAACGCTGCCGATGGATTGATCCTAAACTTGAAAAAGGACAGCAGTATATCGAAGTAAATATTCCTGAATTTAAATTATATCTTATCCGCGACAGACAAATTGCATTTACTTCTCCGGTTGTGGTTGGAAAAGCGATGACCAAAACGGTTATTTTCAGCGGAACAATGAGTAATATTGTTTTCAGTCCGTACTGGAATGTGCCTCCAAGTATTATTGCTAAAGAGATAAAACCCGGAATGGCTAAAAATAAAAACTATCTGGCTCAGAAAAACCTTGAATGGAACAATGGCGCCGTTCGTCAGCTTCCAGGGAAAAATAATTCACTTGGTTTAGTGAAATTTTTGTTTCCAAATTCAAGCAATATTTATCTGCACGATACGCCGTCAAAAAGTTTGTTTGAGAGAGAAAGCAGAGCCTTTAGCCACGGATGCGTGCGTGTAGCAAAACCTCGTGAACTGGCAATTGAAATATTAAAAGAAGATCCAAAATGGACGGAAGCCCGAATTGATAAAGCCATGCATGCAGGAAAAGAAAGCTGGTACACTATAAAGAAAAAATTCCCAGTTTATATAGGATATTTTACTGCATGGGTAGACCGCGAAGGCAATTTAAATTTTTATAAAGACATTTATCAAAGAGATGAAAGTCTGCTTAAATTATTGACAGAAGAATAAAAAGATTTAAACTCCAATTTTGAAATTCCAAATTTTCAAAAAAAGTTTATTGTCTACTGCCACGGATTAAAGGATTTAAGAGATTATAAAATTTCTGTGTTAATCTGTTTAATTTGTGGCTGAAAAATTATTCAGGTAAAACATTAATACATTTATAAAAACGTTTGGTATAATGTTCTGTGTCTAATGCGGTAATAGTTACTTTTTGTGCTTTTCCTGATGAAGCATGAATGAATTTAGAATGCATTCCGTCAGCTTCACAGATTATTCCCAAATGGCCTATAACTGTTCTGTCTTTATATCCGTAAAAAACTAAAATATCTCCAACTTTAAAATCTTCAGGTTTTAAGGCAGTTCCTAAGTTTTTGTAACTGCCGGAACTTCTTGGCAGATTCATGCCAAAATTTTTAAAAACATAACTCACAAAACCAGAACAGTCAAATCCTTTTTTAGGATCACTGCTGGCATATTTATAAGGCGTATCTAAATACTTTTTAGCATATTCGATGATAGAATCTCTATTGATTTCGGTTTGAATTTTTCGATTATCAATTAAAGTCTGCTTTTCGCTCTTTTTTACGGTAAAAGAAGAAAATAGCGTAATAGATAATAAAGCTGTGAAAAGATATGACCTCATTTTTTTGTAAGTAAGAAAATATTGAATCGATAAAGATAGACTCTAAATTTTGTAAATCAAAAGAATACCTCGTTACTAATTGTAAGAATTAACAGTTTTAACAAATGAAATGATGTGTTTATGTGGTGTTTTTTTATTGCTTTTTGACGTTTTAGTATCTTTTTTGAAACAGTATTTGAAATATATTTGTGAATTGCATTTATATTTTAACAAATAAATTATGTTTCTCAAAAAAAGAGCTCTTTTAATTTTGTTTTTGTTGAATTCAATTATTTCAACCTCACAAATTCAAAATTCAGCAAAAACTTTTTTATACGAAGGCCGAATAGATAAACTTCAAAATGATAACGTCATTTTAATTGGAACTGCTTCTTCTGTAACTTTTAATTTTACAGGAAACGAATGTTCAATTTCACTTCAAAGCGTAGATTCTTATGAACATCATAATTATGTTCAGTTGGTTTTGGATGGAAAATATATTGGAAAAATCAGAATTGAAAAAGGGGCAGCACAGTCATTTCCAATAAAAGTAACTTCAAATAAAAAAGAACATCGTTTAGAAATTTATAAAAATACTGAAGCGCACAGCGGTGGTATTTTATTTACCGGAACAACAGCAAAACTGACTGCAATTTCTTTTAAAAAGAAAAAGAAAATCGAATTCATTGGAGATTCTATTACCTGCGGCGCCGCAAGTGATCCGTCTGATGTTCCTTGTGATAAAGGTGAATATTTAGATCATCATAATGGTTATTATGCTTATGGACCAACACTTTCAAGAGCAATTGGAGCAGCATATTTAATGAGCTCAGTTTCGGGAATTGGAATGTACAGAAACTGGAATGATGAAAACAAAGATGAAGTCATAATGCCGGACGCTTATCCGAATTTATATTTAACCAAAGATTCTTCAAAACCTAAATACGATTTTGCTTTTCAGCCTGATATTATCAGTATTGCTTTAGGAACAAATGATTTTTCGGACGGAGACGGCAAAAAAGAACGTCTGCCTTTTAATGCTTCTAAATATGTTTCAAATTACATCAATTTTATAAAAATGCTGTACGAGCATAATCCAAATGTGCAGATTGTCATTACAAACAGTCCAATGGTTAACGGCGAAAAAGGAGTAGTTTTTGAAGAGTGCCTCAAAAAAGTAAAAAATGCTTTTGCAGAAGATAAAAACCACAAAGCAATCCAGATTTTTAAATTTAAACCTATGACGCCAAAAGGCTGTACAGGTCATCCAGATGTTGCCGATCATAAAGTTCTGGCAGATGAATATGGACCATTTTTAAAAAAGCTTTTAAATGAAAAATAATCTACTATTTGTTTTCTTTTTAATGATTTGTGTTTCAGTAAAGGCAAATATTACGCTTCCTAATATTTTTGGAGATAATATGGTTTTACAGCGCAATTCTGAAGTTAAAATCTGGGGCTGGGCAAATCCAAAAGAAGAAATTAAACTAGTTTCGGGCTGGAACAATCAGGAATATAAAACCGTTGCCAATAATCAGGCGAAATGGGAACTGACTATTAAAACTCCTGAGGCGGGCGGACCTTATACAATTTCGATTAAAGGATATAATGAAGTTGTACTTAAAAATATTTTAATTGGAGAAGTCTGGGTTTGTTCCGGACAGTCGAATATGGAAATGTCGGCCAGCTGGGGAATCGAGAATGGCGATGAAGAAGTAAAAAATGCCGCAAATTCGAATATTCGATTTTTTACGGTTTCAAAATCGACTGCCGTAACTCCGCAGAATAATGTATTGGGGAATTGGGTCGAATCGACTCCGGAAACCATGAAGTATTTCAGTGCCGTTGGTTATTTTTTTGCCAAACGTTTGCGCGAAGATTTAAAAAATGTTCCAATTGGATTGATTTCTTCAAACTGGGGCGGAACTCCAGCCGAAATCTGGATGCCGGAAGAAGTCGTTCAAAATGATCCAGTTTTATTAGAAAATGCTAAGAAGTTAAATGAACAAGAATATGGACCACATCAGCCGGGACGTGCCTATAATGCTATGATTGCTCCAATAACAGGATTTAAAATTGCAGGAACAATCTGGTATCAGGGCGAATCGAATGTGGGTTCTTTGGTTTACGATAAAACGCTTTCAGCTTTGATTGCTTCATGGAGAAAAGCCTGGAATGATGAATTCCCTTTTTATTTTGTTCAGATTGCACCTTATAAAAACGGAACAAATAATTTCTCGAACGTAACGGTTAGAAATTCTCAAAGAAAAATTTTAAAAGAAGTTCCAAAAACAGGAATGGTTTTGACTTCTGACATTTCAGATACGATTGATATTCATCCAAAAAACAAAAAGTCGGTTGGAATTCGTCTGGCAGATCTGGCTTTGGCGGAAACGTACAAAACAAATCATAATTTGGTTAACGGACCGCTTTTTAAAGAAATTAAAACAAATAAAAATAAAGTGACAGTCTCTTTTGATTACGCTGACGGATTATATTTTAAAAACAAAATTTCAAATCAATTTGAAGTTGCGGCAACTGATGGAGTTTTTTATCCAGCCGAAGCTTCAATTAAAAATAACGAGGTGATTTTGACAAGTAAAAAAGTATTTAATCCGGTAAAAGTGAGGTTTGCCTGGGGAAATACAATTCAGCCAGATTTGTTTAATAAAGCCAATCTGCCAGCTTCTTGTTTTACGTCAGAATTTTAGAATGTAGATTTTAGATTTTTTGCCCGCGGATTTTACTGATTGAACAGGTTAGCGCAGGTTTTTTGTTTGCTTTTGTCAGGCTGAGCGGAGTCGAAGCCCCGCAAAGAGAGACACAATAAGTAGTTAGACAAAGATTGGCGACATTCTGTGTGGAGCTAGTTGTGTGTCCTTCGACTCCGCTCAGGATGACAAGATTGTGTGTAGAAAGTGGAAAGCCAAAAAAGTTCTCAATAAACCGTTCGCGTGAGGGATAGAAGTGAAAAGCCCACAGCCTGACGAAGGAAGTGCGAGGACTTGAAACGGATAGCCCGACCCGGAGGGACACGCCCAAAACGTTAACCTTAGAATCTTAGTATCTCAGCACCTTAGAAGCTTAAAAAAAACTAACTAACCATGAAAAATAAAAAAATAATAATTATTGGGGTTTTGTCCCTGTTTACTGTTGGAAATATGAATGCACAAAAAAAGCCGTATTTGGATAAAAACAAAACTATTGAGCAAAGAATTGATTTGCTTTTGCCTTTGATGACTTTGGAGGAGAAAGTGGGGCAGATGAACCAATATAACGGTTTTTGGGACGTAACGGGACCAGCTCCAAAAGGCGGAACAGCTGAATTAAAATACGAACATTTAAGAAAAGGATTAGTCGGTTCAATGTTAACAGTTCGCGGTGTAAAAGAAGTTCGTGCCGTGCAGAAGATTGCAGTTGAAGAAACGCGTTTGGGAATTCCGTTAATTATTGGTTTTGATGTAATACATGGTTATAAAACGTTAAGTCCAATTCCGTTAGCAGAAGCGGCAAGTTGGGATTTAGAAGCAATTAAAAAGTCGGCTGCAATTGCGGCAGATGAAGCTTCGGCATCTGGAATTAACTGGACATTTGGACCAAATGTAGATGTGGCAAATGATGCGCGCTGGGGACGTGTGATGGAAGGCGCGGGAGAAGATCCGTATTTAGGAAGTAAAGTTGGTTACGCAAGGGTAAAAGGTTTTCAAGGAGAAACTGTTGCTGATTTGGCTAAAGTAAATACAATTGCGGCTTGTGCGAAACACTTTGCAGCGTATGGTTATGTTGAAGCTGGTTTGGAATACAACATCGTTGATATTAGTAATTCTAAATTGTACAATTCAGTTTTGCCTCCTTTTGAAGCGACGGTTGAAGCTGGAGTTCGCACGTTTATGAATTCGTTTAATACTTTGAATGGTGTTCCTGCAACGGGAAATGCTTTCTTGCAAAGAGATATTTTAAAAGGAAAATGGAAGTTTGATGGTTTTGTAATTTCTGATTATGCTTCGATTCGCGAAATGATTGCACACGGTTATGCAAAAGACGAAGCTGATGCAACGGCAAAAGCGGTAATTGCAGGTTCTGATATGGATATGGAATCGTATTTATATGTGGCAAAACTGGTTGATTTGGTAAAATCTGGAAAAGTAAAAGAAGCTTTGGTTGATGATGCTGTTCGCAGAATTTTGCGTGTGAAATTTGAATTGGGATTATTTGATGACCCGTACCGATATTGTGATGAAAAACGCGAAAAAGAAGTTGTTGGAAGTAAAGTCAATAACGAAGGCGTTTTGGATATGGCAAAGAAATCTATCGTTTTATTGAAGAACGAAAATAATCTGCTTCCGTTAAAGAAATCAGGGCAGAAAATCGCTTTGATTGGTGCTTTGGCAAATGATAAAAACAGTCCGTTGGGAAGCTGGAGAATTGCGGCTTCTGATGATACTGCTGTTTCGGTTTTAGAAGGAATGCAGCAATATAAAGACAATCAGCTGACTTTTGAAAAAGGAGTTGATTTACTAAAACAAAAAGCGACTTTCTTAACTGAAACAGTTTTTAACACAACAGACAAAAGCGGATTTGAAGCGGCTAAAAAAGTAGCAAAAAATGCCGATGTTGTGGTTATGGTTTTAGGTGAATACGGTTTCCAGAGCGGTGAGGGAAGAAGCCGTACTGATTTAAACCTGCCTGGTTTGCAACAAGAATTATTAGAAGAAATTTATAAAGTAAATCCAAACGTGGTTTTGGTTTTAAATAATGGTCGTCCGTTGAGTATTCCGTGGGCAGCAGAAAATGTTCCGGCAATTGTAGAAGCTTGGCATTTAGGAACGCAGACTGGAAATGCTGTTGCACAAGTTTTATACGGAGATTATAACCCAAGCGGAAAACTGCCAATGTCGTTTCCTAGAAATGTAGGTCAGGTTCCAATTTACTATAACAAATACAGTACAGGAAGACCAATTGACAGTGATAAAAATGTTTTTTGGTCGCATTATATGGATGTGGAGAAAACGCCTCAGTTTCCGTTTGGTTTTGGATTGAGTTACACGACTTTTGATTATAAAAACCTGAAACTAAATAAAACATCTTTTGCAAAAGGAGAAAAGGTTCAGGTAAGCGTTGAGGTTACCAACTCAGGGAATTATGATGGAAAAGAAGTGGTGCAATTGTATATTCACGATGAATATGCAAGTATCGTTCGTCCAATAAAAGAACTAAAAGGTTTCGAATTGGTTAACCTGAAAAAAGGTGAAACTAAAACGGTAACTTTTACTTTAACGGATAAAGAACTTGGTTTTTATAATAACGAAGGAACTTATTTAGTAGAACCGGGAACTTTTAAAATTATAGTTGGAGGAAGCTCTGATAAAGGTTTGCAAAGTGGTTTTGAGATAAAAGAATAGTTTTTTTGAGGTTAAAAGGGGCAAAGGGACAAAGTTTCAAAGTTTTTTTGAATAGCCCCTAGCTTCAGCTAAGGTAATTAAGATTTGAATAGAAAAAGGCTTTAGCCAAACTAACGACAGTTTGGCTAAAGCCTTTTTTGATATTTGCTATTTTCACGTCCAGCTAAAGCTGGACGCAATTCAATCTTAAATATAAAAAAAATAAACTTTGCGATTTAGCGTCTTTGCGAGATTGAATTTAATAAATCTCTAAAATCATTAATTCATCATTTAATACAAATGATTCAATGATTTCTTTTTTTGAAATTAAAAGTTCAGCTATTTGTTTTGTGTTTTTATTAAAGGTTTTTAAAATAATTACTTTTGGAGGAACTCCTTTAAGAAGTAATAATTTTTCAAAATCATCATCATGCGTGAGAATAGTAAAACTGTTTTTTCTAGCATAATCCCAAATTTCTAAATCTTTTGCAGGTTGATTTACGGGAATATCTTTAGAATGAAAACAACCTGAGAAATCATTCTCGATAAGTTTGGTTATTCTCCAAGATATATTGGCATCTAAAAGAAGTTTCATTATGCCGCAATTATTTTTGTAATATTCTCTCTATTGGCAGCAAAAGCTAAAGCAGCAAGAATGTGTTCTTTATTTAATTCTGGGAAGTCTTCAATAATTTCTTCAAAAGACATTCCTATAGACAACCACGAAAGAATATCTGATACACAAATTCTAGTTCCTGTTATTGTAGGTTTACCAAATCTGATATCTGGATTTATTGAAATTAAATTTTGCCAATTATTATTCATAATTTTAAATTTTAAACAAATTTACAAAATTAAAAATGAATTAGATTTCTAATTTTCTCTCGCAGATTTAGCAGATTCGGCAGATTTTTTTTATCTCCTAAATTGGCTAAATCTGCGGCAGATTTTTGTATTTTTAAAATCTATTAAAACTCCAACTTTTAAATTAAAACAATGAAATATAACAGATGCGGGAAAAGTGGATTGCTTCTTCCAGAGATTTCTTTAGGATTGTGGCATAACTTCGGTTCGGTTGATAATTTTGAAAATGCAGAAAGTATCGCTATTGAAGCTTTTGATAAAGGAATTACTCATTTTGATTTAGCGAATAATTACGGGCCGGTTCCAGGATCGGCTGAGGAAAACTTTGGGAAAATCTTGTGGCATAACTTTCAGGGAAATCTGCGCGATGAAATCGTGATTTCTACTAAAGCAGGTTACACGATGTGGGACGGTCCTTATGGAGATTGGGGTTCACGAAAATATCTGCTTTCGAGTTTAGATCAGAGTTTAAAGCGAATGAGTATTGATTATGTTGATATTTTTTACTCACATCGTCCAGATCCAGAAACGCCGATTGAAGAAACTATGATGGCACTTGATCATGCAGTTAGAAGCGGAAAAGCTTTGTATGTTGGAATTAGTAATTATTCTGCCGAACAAACGAGAGTTGCCGTTGATGTTTTAAAACAATTAGGAACGCCGTGTTTGATTCATCAGGCGAAATATTCAATGCTGGAGCGCTGGGTTGAAAACGGATTATTAGATGTTTTGGAAGAAAAAGGAGTGGGCTGTATTGCGTTTTCGCCTTTGGCACAAGGACTTTTAACGGATAAATATTTAAACGGAATTCCAGAAAACTCAAGAGCACATAATCCAAACGGACATTTGAAAGAAGATGAGGTAACACAGGAACGCATTCAGAAATTAATGCAGCTGAATGAAATTGCTCAAAATAGAAACCAGTCTTTGGCGCAAATGGCTTTGGCTTGGTTGCAAAAAGATAAACGAATTACTTCTGTTTTAATTGGAGCGAGTTCTGTAAAACAATTGTGCAATAATATTGATTGTCTTCAAAATACTGAATTTTCGCAAGATGAATTAAATGCAATTGAGAAGATATTATCTTAATGGTGAATTGTTAATTATAAATTGTTAATTCGTAAAAATACATAATCGTAGATACGCGCCTCTGTGCGTCGACGTCATGTTTAGATATTATAACCCGACAGGTTTTTAAAACCTGTCGGGTTTGTTTATAGAAATGGATTTTATTTGATAATCATCGCTAATCCACCGCCGTTTGCTAAACGATATTTTAGTTTAGTCGTAGAATCAACGGTAACGATTTCTTTTTTATAATCAGTTGCTGCTTTGTCTGCGTTAAGACCATCTGAGAAAATTTCTGCTTGGAATTTTTTCCCTTTTTCAAGAAAAGAAAAATCAATAGTAATGTCTCTGGAATCCCAATTTGTTATTGCGCCTAAATACCATGTATTTCCTTTTCTTCTGGCAATTGAAATGTATTTTCCAACTTCTCCATCAAGAGCAGCAGTTTCATCAAAAGTCGTTGGAACTTTAGCAATAAAATCAGTGCTTTCCTGCTCTTTCATAAAAGCAGTCGGGCTGTCGGCCATCATTTGCAAAGGAGCTTCAAAAATCGTGTAAAGTGCCAGCTGGTGACATCTTGTTCCCTGGCTCATTGGGTTGGAGTGACTAGGTTTGAACTCGCTTTTTGTCGCATTTCTCATTGCACCCGGCGTATAATCCATTGGACCTGCCATCATTCTGATAAACGGGATTGTGGTGTCGTATAATGGAACATCATCATTTGGAGTCCATTTATTATTTTCAAGACCTTTTACGCCTTCAAAATTTAAAATATTTGGATACGTTCGCTGAATTCCGGTTGGCTTGTACATGCCGTGAAAATCAATAATCAGTTTGTGATTGGCTGCTTTTTGAGCAATTTCATAAACCGAATTTACCATTTTGGCATCGTCACGATCAATGAAATCAACTTTGAAACCTTTTACACCCAATTTAGCATAATTGTCAAAAACGCCGTCAATATTTTCATGCAAAGCCATCCACGAAGCCCACAAAATAATACCAACATTTCGTTCTTTCGCGTAAGCAATTAAAGCTTCCAAATCTACATTTGGGTTGTGTTTCATAATGTCGGTTTCAACACTCCAGCCTTCATCCAAAACCACATATTCAACTTTGTTTTTAGAAGCAAAATCAATATAGTATTTATAAGTCTGCGTATTGATTCCAGCTTTAAAATCTACGTTGTAAATATTCCAGTCGTTCCACCAGTCCCAAGCCACCTTTCCGGGTTTTATCCACGAAATATCTTTTATTTTTGATGGTTCGGCTAATTTCTGAACCATATCATTATTGGCTAAAGCAGTATCATTTTCAGAAATAACAATCGCTCTCCACGGAAAAGTCCTCGTTCCTTTGGTTTTAACTAAATAATCAGCTCTTTCGGTAATTAACTTGTTGAGGTAGTTGAATCCGCCGTTGGTTTCTTGAGTTGGATATTTAGAAAAACGAGATTCAAAACCTGTTTTGTTTTTATTATTGGTTACAAAAAGCCCTGGATAATCTTCTAAATCAGCTTCCAGAAAAACGGCTTTTTTGTGGTTTTTATAATCAATTAAAAAAGGAGAAAAAGCCAGAGTATCTTTAGAAAATCCGCTTATTTTTTTGTTTTCGTAATGCGATTCAAATGAAGAAATAAATTGATCTTTAGGGTTTCTTAAATCACGCACATACGGCATTAAAGTATTGTAATCCTGATCGAAATTTAAAGAAACGTTTTCCCATTTTACAGTAATATTCTTTTTCTTTTTGGTAATAAAGCGATAAGCAGCGCCATCATCAAAAACGCGAAATTCAATACTAAAATCATTTTTAAAATTTAAAACCAGCTGATTGTATTTATTTTGAACTGTTTTCTTTTTGTATAAAGGTGTTTCAAATTCAGTATTTACACTTTCTTTTTTTGTATTTAGTACAACCGGATTTTTTCCTAAAACGGTATTTTCATCTAAAGTCATCGACATTTCAGAAGGTGCCAAAATCAAATCTTTTTGATGCCAAATCGTCCATGAAATTTTATCACTCACAGCAACTGTAACTTCGATTTTTCCATTAGGAGAACTAACAGAAAAGTTCTTTTTTTGCTGCGAAAAAGAAAGATTTAGAAATAATAAACAAAAAAGAATAATTGCATTTTTCATCTGGATGTTTTTTAAACCATATAAGTTATATAAGTTCAGTTTAGAAAAGAGCCTAAGGCTCGATTAATATTTTAGGACCGGATTTCAATCCGGTTATTTATAAATGCATCAATAAAAGAGATCCGTAGGATCGGTACATTTTATTTGCAGTATCATGTTTTACGTTCCTACGGAACTCTTCTATTAGGTTGATCTTTTTATTCAACGGATTGAAATCCGTTGCTGCAATATAAATCATTCTTACGGAATTTTAATTTCAGCTTATATGGAGAAATTACTTTTTCTTCAATTCTAAATTGTATTTTTTGACAATTTCCAATGTTGATTTATCTTCATTAAAAACCGAATTTAAACCTTGTGGTTCTTGCGGCGGATCTGTTGTTAAAGGCTCTCCGGGATTCCATTTCCCATCAGGGTGAATTGCTTTTCCTTCGCCTCCGTAACCCCAGAAATTTGCAGCTCTTAAAGGACCGTTATTTTTGACACTTTCTGCAACTCTTCCAAAAATATAACTGTAAAATTTATCTCTGTAAATAGATGATGCTCCTGCATTCAAGTTTTCATTTTCTCTCGGAAGTCCAAATTCTTCAATGATGATTGGTCTTTTTAAATTGTCTGCCACTTTAATATGGGCATCAATATATTTACCAGCATTTTCTATTGTTGCAGGTATTGTAGCTTCGGCATTATCTGCTTTAAACCAGTTCCAGTTTTTAGGCCAGATGTGCATCGTTAAATAATCAATATTTGGGTTTTTATGTGTTCTTTCGAAGATTTCCATACTGTCATTAGAACTGTTTTTTCCTTCAGAACCTGTAGAAACCAAATGATTTTTGTCTAAACTGTCGATCAAATCCACAATATTATTGAGCCATTTGGTGAATTTTGCTTCATTTTCTATCGTAAAAAGCCTAGGTTCGTTTCCAACCTGCCAAGACATAATGGTATTGTCTTCGTTGTATTTCTTTTTAGAATAAGCGTTTGTTCTGCCAATAATAAATTTTACATGATTGTTCAGTGCTTCCATGCAAGGTTCGCAGCTGTGAAATTGTTCTGTATACGACATAAATTGAGGCCAGGTATTTGGTGGAATATTCGGAACTGGAATTGCGCCTTTACCATTCCATTCTAAATATTGTGACATTCCGCCAGACCATTCCCAGTTATTGGTTAGGTATAAAACGGCATACATTTTACGTTTGCTCATTTCGCTGATAAGAAAATCCAATCCGTCTAATAAATCTTCGTCATATTTTCCCTGCTCGTATTGCAATGCTGGACGAACTGTAAAATCGTATTTTCCGCCATCAGCCCCAACTAAAATACGCAAATTATCAATTCCGTTTTTCTTCATTACATCCAATTCACGAAGCAGTCTTTTTCGATCGCCAATTTTCTTTGAGGCAAGCATGCTTCCGTACCAATAATTGGTTCCAATGTAAGCGTAAGGTTTATCACCTTTAAAGAATTCATTTCCTTTTACAGTAATTCTTTCCTGTGCCTGACAAGCAATTATGGAGAAAATTAAAGATAAGCTGAAGGTTTTGAGAAGTTTATTTTTCATGGTTTGTTTTTTAAGCTGTTTAATGGCACGCTGATTTTACTGATTGAAACAGATTGTTATTTATAAGCTTTTAAAATCTATCATTAAGTTGTCAACAATGAAAAACCTGCTGCATCCGTTTGATCTGTGTGCCATTGCGGTACAATATTATTTCGGCATTTCATACATTTTAGGCAGTGTGTTTAATAATGCTGATTTTGTTTTAGAACTATACGTTTTAAAATCTGCTGCGTTAGAAACTGAGCCAGTTGGTACGTAATAGCCATCTTTGTTATTGTTCCAAAACATGACATAACTTATCTGAATATCATTTTTGGTTAAAGCGTTGTATAATAAAGTCGAAAACCAATCTGTAATGGCCGGCGTTCTACTGGTAACGCGATAACCTGTTTCGGTTAAAGCTGCGATTTTTACTTTTGCTTTAGCGTAATCAGAAAGAATTTTCAGTTTTGCATTTGCTTTGTCAGATCCTGTTTGACCTTGGTTATTGAAATCTCCATAATTATCCATTCCTATAATATCGACATATTTATCGCCCGGATAACGGCTTAAATAATTGACTTCGGTTGTGTATGAATTATCAGGAGAAAAAGCATAGAGAATATTCTGTACGCCTTTTGTGTTTTTTAAATAATCAACAGTAAACTGAAAAGCCTGCTTGTATTCTTCGGGCGTGCAAAAACTGGCACCCCACCAAAACCAGCTTCCATCAAATTCATGAAAGGGTCTGAAAATTACGGGAATCAATTCACCATTAGAACCTTTTAGATTTAAAATAACGCTGGCTATTTTATCTAATTTCTTTTTGTACCATTCATTGTTTGCTCCACCAGGTAAAATGCTTTTAAAAGCGGTTGTTTTTTCTTCGGAAGTCATATCGGCGGCATAAAAAGATTCTTCTTTGTTAGGCTCTCTCAAATGCCAGCAAAACGTGTTGATTATTCCTTTTGCATAAGCTGCTTTCACATCGCTTACAATTTTTTGTTCCTGCTGATAATACCAGTTATCTGCTTGGCTATTATTGTTTTTGTCTGTAATAAACATGAAATCTGAACCTAAAACTGCCGGATCGTAGCCTGTGTTTTTTTTGATGTCAGAATCTCCGCCGACATCCTGGTAAAAGCTGTTAAATGCATCTTGCTGGCCAATTGCCGTTTTAGTTTTGGCAAGTCTTTTTAAATTATAAAATAAAGCCACGGTTTCTTTTGTCGCATTTGCATCGACCATAAATGTTGCGGTATTTTGAGTTGTTAAAGGATCTGCTTCTACCACCGGATCGATTATGATGACAGGATCTGCTTCTTTATCAGAAGAACAACTTATAAATGCTAGAACAGTGAGGCTTATAAATGCTGTTTTAAGAAATGCAGTCTTCATTTTTTTTAGGTTTTAATTCGGTTAATAAGCTCTAAACAGGCACGGCTGTTATGATACGGACATTTCCAGAATCCGGCTTTGTCTTTTTGGATGAGTGAATAATCTTTATGAATTCCCCAGAACCATTCACCATTTTTATGATCCAAAATGTGTTTTTTAATGAAATTCCAGTTTTCAAAAACAATCTTCAGATATTCTTCATTTCCTGTTAATTGATAGGCATTGTAAAAACCAATCAGCGCTTCTGCCTGAACCCACCAGTGTTTTTCGGCAATTAATTCGTTTTCTTTAGGTTCAAACTCGTACCATAATCCGCCATCGGTATCGAATCCTTCTTTGGTAACTTCGGCAATTTGAACAGCGTGTTTTTTATAATTGGCAATTAGGTTTTCCTCTTCTAAAACTTCTGCACATTGCAATAAAAGCCAGGCTGCTTCGATGTCGTGTCCGTATGAAATTACGTCTGGTTTTTCGATCCAGTTTTCATCAAAAAACAAACGAAGATGTCCGGTTTCGGTATTAATAAAATGTTTTTCTATTGTTTCTAATAGTTCGATGCTGTCTTTTTTGAGTGTTTCATCTTTCCAGACTTTAAACAAATTGGCATACGCTTCAATAATATGCAAATGTGTATTCATCGTCTTTTTTTCGTTGGCGTCTTTGTCGCTTAAACGTAAATCTTCAATGGGCTGCCAATTGCGTGTAAAAGCTTCGAGATAGCCTTTGTTTACAGGATCGTAACTGTATTTTTGTATGCTTTTGTATAAATTAACAGCAGTTTCTAAAGCTTTTTGATCTTGAGAAATAACATAATATTCAGATAATCCATAAATAGCAAAAGCTAAGGCATAGATTTGGTTTTTAGTATCTTTTGGTGTTTTATCAGCGTTTATGCTCCAAAAAAGCCCGTTAAATTCAGGATCGTAGAAATATTTTGAAAGATATTCGAAAGCTCTTTTTGCAATTTCTTTGTGGTTTTCTTTTTTTGTGATCTGATAACTGGATGAAAATGTCCATAGAATTCTGGAATTCAAAACGGAACCTTTTTCTGCATTGGCAACAATGTGATCGTTGAAATCAATCTGCCCGACAAAACCTTCATTTTGATTATCGAGCGTATGTTTTGACCAATAATTTAAAATCGAGTCAAGTTCGGCTGTCAATTCAGATTTAAGCTGTTTTAGATTTGCTGGCACGTTCTATTATATTGCGTTATTTTTTTCAATCTGATTGATTATCGTTTCAACAGAACCTGCTGAAATAAAAGTATCTGCCGGAGTATTGATAACATAATCGACTAATTTTTCTACAGAAGAAACGGCAACGTGCATTCTTGTGTCTGATGATGCGTAATACACATAAACAGTTCCGTCTTCATCTTCAATCCATCCGTTAGAGAACAAAACATTTGATACATCACCAACTCTTTCGATACCTTCCGGACCCATAAAATGACCTGCGGGAACGTGAGTTACTTTCGAAATATCATTTAAATCAGTCATGAACATATACAAAGTATAGCGTAATCCAGCTGCGGTGTTACGAACTCCGTGTGCAAGATGTAACCAGCCTTTTTCGGTTTTAATAGGAGCAGGGCCAAGTCCGTTTTTTAATTCATAAATGGTATGATATTGTTTTCCAAAAATGATTTTTTCATCTTTTACAACAGGATTTGTCATGTCATCAACATATCCTAAACCAATTCCGCCTCCAGAACCAACATCTATAAAACCGTCTTGCGGACGTGTATAAAGGGCGTATTTTCCGTTTATAAATTCAGGGTGTAAAACTACATTTCGCTGTTGTCCTGTATTCGAAATTAAATCCGGCAGTCTTTCCCAGTTTACTAAATCTTTTGAGCGTACGATTCCTGCATTGGCTACAGCCGAACTTGTATCGCCTTTTGGGGCTTTTGGGTCTTTTCTTTCGGTGCAAAAAATACCATACACCCAGCCGTCTTCGTGGTTTATTAAACGCATATCGTAAACGTTGGTGTCTGGTTCTTCGGTTTGAGGAATTACGCACGGTTTGTCCCAAAATTTGAAATTATCTACGCCGTTTGGACTTTCTGCAATGGCAAAAAATGATTTTCTGTCAATACCTTCTACGCGAACGGCTAAAAGGTATTTTCCGTTCCATTTCATGGCTCCGGCATTGAAAGCGGCGTTCATCCCGATTCTTTCCTGTAAAAACGGATTTGTTTTTTCATTTAAATCAAAACGCCAGTTTAACGGAACATGTGATGCGGTAACCACAGGATTTTGATAACGCTGATAAATTCCGTTTCCGGCATTTTCCTGCGGAGCATTTTTTTGCTCGATTAATGTTTTATGTTCTTTTTCTAATGCTGCTTTTCGGTTTTGAAAAGTAGTCGCAGAGGATATTGTTGTCATATTCTTTGATTTCGGTATCTGATTTATTTTTTTAGTTTGCCTGGTCTCTTTTTTCGTTTAAATCTTGTTCAATTGTCTGCAGTTTTTCTTCGGATAGTGGATAGAATAAAATGAAAACGACTGATATTGCGGCTGCGATTGCAGGAAGTATGCTTAACATTAATTGAATTCCGTTTTGGGTTACAGCAGTCTGCTCGACATTGGCCTGAAAACCGTAGTATCCTAAAAGCCATCCGGTTCCGGCTCCGCCAATAGTCCAGCCAAATTTTTGTGACATTGACGAGGCTGAGAAAACTAATCCTGTAGCTCTGCGTCCTTGTTTCCATTCTGAATAATCGGCGCTGTCTGCGTACATTGACCAGATTAAAGGGAAAATACAGCCGGCACAAATGCTGATTAAAACCTGAAAGCTCATGATTAAGAATACATCTTCTTTTCCGAAGAAATAGAAAATCAAGCTTAGAATAGCTGCGATTGCCATAGCGCCAAAAAAGGTTTTCTTTTTACCAATTTTATTCGCAATTGGTGTCGCGATAATAACTCCGATAATATTGGCTGCCTGTCCCAAAACCAAATAAATTGAGGTTGGTGTCATGTGGAAATCGGTGCCGAAAAGCGAAAAGTCAAAATTTACGTTACTGCTTACATAATATTTGAAATAGTAAACGGCTGCACCGTCTCTGATGGAATTAAAAACCAAAGTCCCGATTCCGGCTCCTAATAAAATCCACCATGGTTTATTTTTTAAAAGATCTTTTAAATCTTCCTTTAAGTTTGATTGTTCGTTTTCGATAGGTTTTACTCTTTCTTTTGTAAAGAAAAAACAAGCCCAGAAAAATAGGGTTGTAATAACTCCAAAAACAGATATAGTAGCGAGCCAGCCTGTTTTAGAATTTAGGTTTCCGCCGAAATAATTTACAAGAGGTTCAATAAGCCAAAGGGCTAAAAGACTGCCACCAAAAGCAAAAACCATTCTGTAAGAGGATAAAGTATTTCTGTCTTTTCTGTCAGACGACATTACGCCCAAAAGTGATGCGTATGGAACGTTGATTAAGGAATAAATCATCATCATTAAAGAATACGTTACATAGGCGTAGATTATTTTTCCTTTTTCGTCAAAATCTGGTGTATAAAAAGTTAAAACTCCAATCACGGCAAAAGGCACGGCAACCCATAATAAGTAAGGTCTGAATTTTCCCCATTTTGTTTTGGTTCTGTCTGCGATGATGCCAACAATTGGGTCAAAGCAGGAATCCCAAATTCGGGTAATCAAAAACATAGTTCCTACTATGGCAGGTGCTAGTCCGAAAATATCGGTGTAGAAAAACAAAAGATACATACTAAAGATTTTCCAGAACATTGATGAAGCGGCGTCTCCAAGTCCGTAACCAATTTTTTCTTTTAAACTAATTTTGTCGTGCATTGAGTGGTTATTTTAAGGTTTGATTTTTGAGTCTGGTAATTATTTTAAAGCTTTTTTATGTCTTTTTCAAAAAGGGTTTTGTCGAGATTGTAATATTCAATAAAGTCTTTTTCGCTTACTTGTCCTTTAAAGGGAGCATAATAATGCATTTTCTTTTCGTTTTCCTGCCAGCCGTGGTTTCTCCACAATAGAACATACGAAATTTTATAGTCGCCAATGGCTTTAGAGAGAGTTCCTGTCCACCATTTTGGATCTGGCACAGCTTCGTAACCTGCTTCGGCAATGGCTGTTAATTTATGTTTTTCATGACCAATTTCGTCGATGATTTTCAATTGTTTTTGAACTTCTTCAATAAATTTTTGTCCGTCTTTATCATTATTGTTTTGATAAGAATCAAAGCTTATAATATCGGCAAAATCATCGCCGGGATAATTTGCCAGAAAATCTTCTTTTGTATTAAAACTGCTGGTGTTGTATACATAAATTAAGTTGTGAATGCCTTTTTTCTGAAGGTAATCAAAAGTAAATTTCCATGCTGTTTTAAATTCTTCGGGAGTGCAATTTCCTTTTCCCCACCAAAACCAGCCTCCGGTAAGTTCATGATAAGGTCTAAAAAGAATTGGAATGTTTTTTCCTTTTTTGTCTTTTAACGAAAGAAAGAAATTGGCGGCTTTATCAAGCCATGAAGTAAATTTTTGATGGTTTTCGCCTCCTGGTAAAATTGTTTTTAGTGAATTTGGAGTATTGTCCCAGGCATTTTTTCCTGTTGCGGGATTATCAAAATGCCAGCTTATGGTTGAAATACCGCCTCTTTCATTGGCTTCGATAATATATTGCTTCATTTTTTCGAAAGGAACGCCGTCTATATTATTGGCATCATCTTTTTCTAAACCAGCAATGTCCCAGCCGTAAACTGCGGGATAATCTCCGGCAACATCTTTAATATCGCTTCGGTTGTTTTCATATTTCCAGTTTACACCATAAGCAAGGTCATCCTGATGACCAAAAAGATATCCTTTTTGTACCAGTTTGTTTAGGTTTTTATATAGAAGAACGGTTTCGGCTGTTGCTTTTTTATCTGAAAGTGACAAATTCGTATTACTATTGTTATGCTGGGCAGAACAGGAAGTTCCTATAAAAGCAGTGATTAAAAGCGTGTAAAAGTATTTTTTCATTTCGTGAAAATATTGTTTTTCAGCGTATTTCTACTATTTGCTGGAAATTTGCAGATAGCTGCTGAAGCTGTTTTTGTCTATTTGTAATTCAGTATTGTTTTCCTGATAAAATTATTAAAACTATAAAAAGGTCAAGTATTAAAAATGATTATTGTTTATTATTAATACTGTTTTTGTAAAGTTGATAATTTTATTTTTCAAAGATAAATGTATGTTTATAGCTTAATCAATATTATTTTATCAATTATATATCATATTATTGCAGGAAAAAAGAAATCTAATTTTGCTAAAACAGTTTTTAAGAAAATGAGTACAGCTAAAAATTTTTATAGAGAGATCGCGCCGCTTTCTGCCGGAGATAGTTTTTTGGTTTTTGACAGAGTAAAAGACAGTTTTGATTTTCCGGTTCATTATCATCCTGAATTTGAGATTAATTTTATTTTAAATGGAAAAGGAGTAAGGCGTGTTGTGGGTGATAATATTGAGGAAATTGATAACGTCGAATTAGTTTTAATTGGTCCAAATTTATATCACGGCTGGGAACTGAATAAGTGCACAAATAAAAAAATACATGAAATTACGATTCAGTTTCATAATGATTTATTTCATGAATCTTTGCTTGCACGACGTATTATGAACCCAATTCGGGATATGTTTAATCGTTCGATTCACGGAATTTTATTTTCTAAAAAAACAGCTGAAGAATTGACGCCAAGGCTTGTGAGGCTTTCTAAACTGGATGGTATTGATTATTTTTTAGAAATTACTTCCTTATTATATGATCTTGCCAATTCAAGAAATCAAAGACTGCTTTCTACTTATACGGTAGATTATGATAAGTTTGATGATTATGATAAAATGAAACTGGTATATGAATATGTACAAAAACATTTTGCTGAAAAAATTACTTTAGAAGATGTAGCGAATGTTGCCAGTATGTCGATTATTTCTTTTAACCGATTTATAAAAAAGCGCACCGGAAAAACTTTTGTTAATTATATAAATGATATCAGAATTGGATATGCTGCGCGCTGGCTTGTAGAGAAAGATATGAGTGTTTCTGAAGTTGCATTTAAATCCGGCTTTAATAATATTGCGAACTTCAATCGCAGTTTTAAGGCTATTAAAAATTGTACACCAAGCCAATACAGGGAAGATTTTTCTGGATTGAAGCGTATATTATAATGATACTTTTTTTGCACAAGTAAATATTATTTTTAACGAAATCGTTTGATTTTGATGATTTCGTTACTTTTTATGCATAATTTTTAAGGAATAAAGTTGTGTCATTGCGAATAATGTATTTTTTACACAGTTTTATTTTGATATATGTTTTTTTAAGCCTGTATAGTAAAAATATTATCATTAAATGATGTAATACTATCGATTTGATGTTTCGTTGTGTTATAGATTTGTTAAATAATTTAGAAGATAAATCACACCACTTTATTGCTTAATTATGATTAAAACAAATTTAAACTAACCAAACATTTATTATGAAAAAACTAATGACTAACTTTATTCATTGGAATGCTAACCACAGAGCGGTTCCTTTGATTTTATTCTTGCTGTTGACTAGTAATTTTATTACTGCCCAGGTTAAAATAACAGGAATAGTGTCTGATGATAAGGGAATGACAATTCCCGGAGCCAACATTTCTGTTGTTGGATCTAAAAATACTGCATCTTCAGACTTTGATGGTAAATATAGCATTGATGCTCCTTCAAACGGAACTTTGGTCGTAACTTTTATCGGTTTTGATTCTCAAAGAATTGCCATTGCAGGCCGAACAAAAATCAATATTTCTTTAAAATCAACTTCAGAAGACTTAAAAGAAGTTGTTGTAATTGGATACGGAACTCAGAAAAAGAAAGATGTAAATGGTGCTATATCTTCGGTTAGATCAAAAGATATTGAAAATCTAAAACAAGTTTCTATCGATCAGATGCTTCAGGGTAAAGCAGCCGGGGTTTCGGTTACTAATAACTCTGGACAGCCGGGTGGTGCAGCGTCTGTTAGAGTTCGTGGAACTACTTCTATTACCGGAACAAACGAACCTTTGTATGTAATTGATGGTGTGCCAATTTCAGGAGATGCAACTGGTAAATCTACCAGCGGTCAGACTCTGGCAGGTAAAGATGGGTTTTCTGCTTCTGGAGGAAGCGGTAATACAGCAATGAGCCCGTTATCTATGATTAACCCAAATGATATTGAGTCGATGGATATTTTGAAAGATGCTTCAGCAACTGCAATTTATGGATCTCGCGGTGCAAATGGTGTTATCATTATTACGACTAAATCTGGTAGAAAAGGCGGTGGAAAAATTTCGTATGAAAACTATACTTCTTTTGCAACTGTAGCTAATAAATTAGATGTTTTAACGCTGTCAGAATACGCAACTTTAAAAACAAATTTGGCTAAACAATGGGGCTTCCAGACTCGTCAGGAATTTTCTCATCCTGAATTGTTAGGTAATGGTACAAACTGGCAGGATGAGGTATATAGAACTGCTATTTCAAACAGTCATCAGCTTTCATTTTCGGGAGCTAAAGACGGAACGAGCTACTATTTGTCTGGAAGTTATTTAAATAACGAAGGAACTATTATCAACTCTGGATTAAAAAGATATACAGTTAGATTAAACTTAGATTCAAAAATTAAATCTTGGTTAAGAGTAGGAGGTAATTTAACTGGAGGTATTACAAATGAAAAAATTACAGTAAACCAAAGTTACTCAGGTTTAATTTCTAATACTTTATTGCAATCTCCGGATATTCCGGTTAGAAATACTGACGGTTCATTTGCCGGGCCGCCAACTTCTGAGCAAAGTGTTACTTATTATAATCCTGTTGCTGAGGCACTAACCAGAGAAAATAAATTAGTTAGAAAAAATTTCTTAGGAAATATTTATGCTGAGGCTGATATTTTTAAAGGATTAAAATATCGTATCGAGATTGCTGCAAACACAGAGTTTTCTGAAAACGACGATTTTAGACCTTCTTATGCATGGGGAAGCCAGGTAAATTTATTAGCGGATTTAGATGTAAGAAGACAAAACTGGTATTCTACAAACATTAAAAATTTATTGACTTACGACAGAACTTTCGGTAAACATAAAATTACCCTTTTAGCAGGTCAGGAAGCAAATGATTCTCATTGGGAAGGTTTAATTGCATCGGCGCAGGGATTCAAAACAAATTCAATTCATACCATTAATTTAGCTGATGTAGATAATAATACGATTACACAATATAAAGGAAGTGCTTCGCTTTCGTCTCTTTTTGCACGTATTATTTATGATTTCAATGATAAGTACAGTATTACGGCTTCTATAAGACAAGACGTTTCTTCTAAATTCGATCCAACTACAGCTAACCAGAAAGGGGTTTTTAATGCGATTTCTGGTTCTTGGAAATTATCTAACGAATCTTTCATGGAAGGAACTCGTAAATATATTGACAATATTAAATTTAGAGTGGGTTATGGAGAAACCGGAAATCAGCAAATTCCAAACAATAGTTATTCAGCTATGTTAGGAGCGCAGAATTCAGGTTTAGGAAGCGGGTTTTTACCATCAAATTATCCAAATCCTGATTTAGTTTGGGAATCATTGAACCAAACGAATTTAGGTATCGATTTTACGTTGTTTAATAATAAACTTTCTGCAAGTTTTGATGTTTATGACAAAAAATCAAAAGGTTTCTTATTTCAGGTGCCATTGCCTTTATATCTTACTGGCGGCGGCGGACAGTATGGAGGAATTTCTGCTCCGTATTCTAACTTAGGAACAATGAGTAATAAAGGGTATGATATTACTTTGGGATACGATTTAAGATCTACTGGAAAATTTAATTGGGATACTTCTTTGGTTATTTCTCATTACAAAAATAATCTGGATGAAATCGCAAACGGAATTGTATTGACTCAGGAGGTTAATACTAACGGATATCAGCCGGTTGTAGTTACCAACACTACGATTGGAAACCCAATTGGATTGTTTTACGGATATAAAACAGATGGAATTTTTAAAGATCAAACGGTTTTAAACAATGCACCGCTGCAATTTGGACAAGCTGTAGGAACGGGAGCTGGAGAAACTGCTTTGGGAGATGTTAAATATGTAGATGTGAATGGTGACGGAAAAATTGATGCTAATGATAAAACTTTCATCGGAAACCCGCATCCAAAATTCACTTACGGATTCACTAACAATTTCAAATACAAAAATGTTGACCTTTCTATTTTTCTTCAGGGATCATACGGAAATGATGTTATGAATTTGACGAAAAGAGCAGGTACAACAAATGCTTCATTATATGATAATCAATTAGTAGAAGCATTAGATTATTATTCACCAACTAATACGGCAAGTAATAACCCAAGACCAATTGCAAATTCTTCAAACAATAACCTGCTTATTTCAGATCGTTATGTTGAAGATGGTTCTTACCTAAGAATTCAAAATGTTACGCTTGGATATTCTTTACCTCAAGATGTAATTTCAAAATATAAAATATCAAGATTAAGATTGTACGGATCTGCTCAAAACCTGTATACGTTTACAAAATATTCAGGTTACGATCCTGAGATTGGTTCATTTAATCAAAATGTGCTTTTATCAGGAATTGACAACGGAAGATATCCGGTAGCTAGAACATTTTTAGTTGGACTTAACCTAGAATTTTAAAAATTAAAGAAAAATGAAAAAGAAATCTTTTTTAAATAGATACAGCCTGCTTTTTATGGCAGTGGCATTTTTGACTTTCGGATCTTGTCAGGATGATTTTACTGACAGACCTTCTGAAGACGGAATAAGTTTAGATTCTTATTACAGTACAAACGATCAGGTAGCATCGGCAACAAATGGTATGTACAGCAGAACCTGGTTTCAAATGTATAATAAGTTTTGGTGGGCATTAGAAGTTGGTTCAGGAAATATGTATTCTGGTTCGCCAGACGTAAGTGGTATTAGAACATTTTCTTTAAATGGAAGCGACCCTGAATTAGTAAACGGCTGGTCGGCTTTATGGGCAAATGTGCAGCAGTCTAATATGATTATTAATTTTCTTTCTGCAAGAGTTGGTCCGGCAGTATCTCAGGATGTATTAAATAATACTATTGGTGAAGCTTATTTTATGAGAGCTACTGCTTATTTTGATTTAGTAAGACTTTGGGGGCCGGTGCCAATTATCGAAAACCCATTAGATTATACAAGTAATCCTTATGTAAATACAAATACGGTTGCAGATGTTTATACATTAATTACATCAGATTATTTAAAAGCGATTGATTTATTGGTAGAAAAAAACAGAGGGACAAATTATGCTAATAACGGACACGTTTCTAAAGGTTCTGCAAGAGCATTTTTGGCAAAAGTGTATTTGTACCAAAAAGATTATGCAAAAGCCAGAGCAATGGCAGAGACTGTTATCAGCAGCGGTGAGTTTAAGCTTTTAGGAGGAGATCAGCTTCCTGGTAAAAGTTTTGCGGATTTGTTTACATATGCAAACAATAATAATGAGGAATCTATTTTTGCTATTCAGTGGAAAGGTGATGGTAATTACGGATCTGCAAATAACTGTAATACACAATTCGGATTTCAGGATGGAACATTGTCAACTTCAAACGCTTCTTATGCGGGAGTTTTTGGTCCTAGCCAAGATGTGCTTTTGTCTTTATATGATGCAGGAGATGTAAGAAAGCACGAAACTGTAATGGTGGCAGGAGATGTTTACCCAACAATTAAAACCACACAAGGAATAGGATTTACAGTTCCAACTGGTAAAGATCTTGCCCAGGCATCTGGAGGTGCAATTAAAAAATATTGTATTGGTGTGGTTAACGGAAATGTTACCGGTCAAGCCGATGCATGGGCTATGATGGATAATAATACCTATGTAATGCGTTATGCTGAGTTGTTGTTGATTCATGCAGAAGCAGTTTTGGCAGGAGGAGCAAGCACATCAGATGCATCAGCTTTGAGATCAATCAATGCGGTTAGAAAAAGAGCAGGTTTAACAGATTTGACTTCAGTTACTTTTGACGATATATTTTTAGAAAGAAGGAAAGAATTATGTTTTGAAGGAGATTATTGGTTTGATTTAGGACGTATCGACAAAACAAAAGCAATCGCAATTATGTCGGCACAAAATAGAGGAGACAGATATGCAGCACAGCATTATACACCTGTGTATAGTGAAGATCACGCAACAAATGATTTCTATATGGATTATCCGGACAACGAAGTGGCTAAAAACCCTAAGTTATTGCAGGCACCAGTTCCGTATACTTTTAAATAATTTCTAAAATTTGACTAATATGAAAAATATAAAAATAAAATACCTTTTGCCTTTCATTACGATGGCATTTATGGTACTGAATGTGTTTTCATCATGCGATAATGACGATTCTTCCGGCAGTTCAGGAGCGCCTGTAATTACAAGCATTTCAAAATCTGTAGAAGGTGATTTAGTTCCGGTTACAATTGGTGATCCAAAAAATTACTATATCATTCAGGGTAAAGGTCTTGCTGGAGTAACAAAAATTTACTTTAATGATTTTGATACTTATTTCAATCCAACATTGGTTACAGATACTGCAATTTTTGTTTTAATTGATGAAAAAACACCTTATGCAGATGCAAGTAATAAATTGAAACTGGTTACAAATCAAGGTACAATTTTGTATGATTTTGTTATCGCGCCGCCAACGCCTAAGTTTAACAGCTTTAATTCTATCAATGCGGCCGAAGGTGATATTGTTACAATATATGGAGATTATTTCCTGGATCCTGTAGTTAAGGTAGGAACAACTCAGGCTGAGGTAGTTTCTTCAACTTTAACAGAGATTAAATTTAAAATGCCGGCAAATGCAGCAGATAAATATGTAAGTGTTACTAATATCTCAGGAACAACTACGTCTGAAGAAGCGGTTGGATCGGCTCTGTACGACGATGTTATGCAAGGTGATGCAGGCCACTGGATGTGGAATGGAGATGATGTTTTTGATACAAACTTTAAAGATGATGTAGTGCAGGGACAAGCTGCAATTAAATTTGTTTTTGGAGGATGGAACGGAGCTGATATGAAATTTAACTCAAGAGATGTTTCAAAATACAAAGCATTTAGAGTAAAAGTAAAAAGTGTTTCTACAAAAACAGATGCTAGTGTAATATTTGTTTTTGGAGGATGGGCTTATCAGATTAAAAAAACATTGACGAACAAATGGACTACAATTGAAATTCCGTTTTCTGAAATTGGAAATCCAACAACATTTGATCAGCTGACACTTCAGGAATCTGGAAATTTTGGAGGAAATACAATTCTTATGGATGACATGGGATTTGTTTTAAAATAAAAATCATTTTTTTTTGGTTTTGAGTTTTGTTTAAATATTCCCTAATCTACTCAATTAGGGAATATTTTTTTATTGTTTTGATATTGAGGTTTTTATATAGTTGTTTTAGTATTGTTTTTTGAAAAAATAGTATCTTTTTTGATGTTTTTTTCTGGTTAAATTTAGTTCCTTCTAACAAATCAAAAAGAAAAAATTATGAAAAAAAATGACTCTCAGTTTTCAACAAAACAAAAACTTCGTTTGTTGAGCTTTATCTTAATTTTAATGAGCTTTAATTTAAATGCTCAGGAAATTTTAGGTTTAAATCCTTACTGTTTAGCTTCAAATCCCACTTACACGGTTACTGCTCCGGCAAATACAGTATATGATGAAGTAGTATGGTCGTGTACAGATCCTGCAGTAACCTTTACAGGAAATCCGTCGCCTTTGTCTCTTTCTAAAGTAGTATACAAAAGCCCGGGATTTATTGCCACAGGAGATACTCTTACTGCACAATTTAAAAATGCCGGTGTAGTAGTTGCAAAAAGACAATTAGCGTTTATTTCACCGCAAATGCCCGTACAGCCTAGTTATGTAGTTTCAAAAACAAATGATTACTGTACATCTCAATATCATATTATAGTACTAACAGTAACTCCTAATCCAAACCCGAGTTCAAATACCAATTTTTCAATTACACCAACTATAGCAGATGCAAGTATTGTAATAACTCAAACCTCTAAAAATGTTTTCGAATTAAAACTGCCATTAAACGGACAGCCTTATTTTATATATAATATAACAGAAACAACCCCAATATCAGGATGTCAGTCAAATACTTTGTCATCGACTTCATACGGTAATTCGGTTTCATTAAATTTAACAGGTTGTGCTAATACTACTCCTAATCCGGGAACAAATTATGATTTTACGTTGTCACCAAACCCATATAGTAATGGTAATATAACAATTACAGCAAATGCAGTTTCTTCACAATCTGTAGCAACATGCAGAATTTATGACAGTTCAGGTGTTTTAAAACTAAGCTTTTCTTTAACGAATTCATACACATCCATTCCGCTTAGAAACGCTATACCGTCATTAACTACTGGTGTTTATATTTTTCAGATAACATACGCAAATGGAACTGTGAAGACTAAAAACTTAGCTGTGAATTAAAAAAATGTTCTTCTTAAAAGAAAGGACTCCAATTCGAGACATCGATTTGGAGTTTTTTATATATTATTTAAATATTTCTATAAGCCCATAATAAACAAAATATCAAAAATAAAGTAAAATGAAAAAAACAATAGTACTATTAGCTGTTTTGAGCTCATTTAATTTTGGCTTCAGCCAAGGAAATACGCACACACAAACAGGAGGTAAATTTGAAGGTCTTGCCATGACACCGCCAATGGGATGGAATTCATGGAATACTTTTGCAGCTAATATAGATGAGAAACTGGTAAAAGAAACAGCAGATATTATGGTTTCGTCTGGCTTAGCTGCTGCAGGCTATAATTATATAGTTTTAGATGACGGCTGGATGACAAAGGAACGTGATGCAAATGGCGATCTGGTTCCTGATCCGGCTAAATTTCCTAACGGAATGAAAGCTCTTATAGATTATGTACACAGCAAAGGTTTAAAATTTGGGTTGTATAATTGCGCAGGTACGCAGACTTGTGCAGGATATCCCGGGACTCGCGGTTACGAATATCAGGATGCTCGTTTTTATGCCAAACTTGGAATTGATTTTTTAAAATACGATTGGTGTAATACAAAAGGCATAACAGCGCCAGAAGCTTATACCACAATGAGTAATGCTTTAAAAACTGCTGGAAGACCAATTGTTTTCAGTCTTTGCGAATGGGGTGATAATCAGCCGTGGGAGTGGGGTAAACCAGTTGGAAATCTTTGGAGAATATCCGGCGATATTTATCCTTGTTTTGACTGCGAATTCAAACATCCTGAAAATTGGTCTTCGTGGGGATTCATGAAAATTGCCGAAATGCGAAAAGATATCCGTAAATATTCCGGCCCGGATCATTGGAATGATTTTGATATGATGGAAGTAGGCAACGAAATGAACGATACCGAAGATAAATCGCATTTTGCTATGTGGTGTATGCTTTCTTCACCATTGTTTACCGGAAATGACTATAGAAAAATGTCTAAAGAAACCTTGGCAATTTTAACAAACAAGGAGTTAATCGCGATAAATCAGGATAAATTAGGAATACAAGGATTTAAACATTCTGCTGAAGACGGTTTAGAAGTTTGGGTAAAACCTTTGTCTGATGGAAATTGGGCAGTAACTTTTTTAAATAGAAGTGATGTTTCTAAAAAGATTAATTTCGACTGGAAAAAGAATACTTTTAAAGATGTTGATTTTGGTTACGAAGCTGATTTTAATAAAACAGCATTCAAGCTAAAAAATCTTTGGACAAATAAAGAAGCAGGAAGCACCAAAAAGAACTTTACGGCAGAGTTAGCTTCTCATGACTGCATAACATTGAAACTATCTCTTTAAAAATAATGATATGATTAAGTTAAAAAAAAATTTAATTACAGCGGCTCTTTTATTAATCTGTTGTTTCTCGCAGGCACAGTTTGTAAAAGAACATGGCCAGTTAAGTGTTTTAGGAATTCAATTGGTAGATCAAAACAATCAGCCAATAGTGCTGCGTGGTTTAAGTTTTGGCTGGCATAGTATGTGGCCGAGATTTTACAATGAAAAAGCAGTAAGCTGGCTGAAAAAAGATTTTAAATGCAATGTGGTTCGCGCCGCAATGGGAATTGAACTTGGAGAATACTCCTATATAAAAGATCCGAAGTTTTCAAAAGAAAAAATAGAAGCTGTTGTAAACGGTGCCATAAAATCAGATATATATGTAATTATCGATTGGCACAGTCATAATATCAACCTTAAAGAGGCAAAAGAATTTTTTGCCGAGATGTCTAAAAAATATGCCAAGTATCCTAATATTATATATGAGATATTTAATGAACCCGATTATGAAACCTGGTGGGAAGTTAAAACCTACTCAGAGGAAGTAATACGCGTTATTAGAGAAAATGATCCAAATAATATTATTTTGGTTGGAAGTCCGCATTGGGATCAGGATGTTGACCTTCCGGCAGAAGATCCAATTTTAGGATACAACAATATAATGTATACCATGCATTTTTATGCAGCAACACATGGTAAAGATTTAAGAGATAAAACAGATGAAGCAATAAAAAGAGGTCTGCCAATTTTTATTTCAGAATCAGCAGGGATGGAAGCTTCTGGAGACGGTCCGCTAAATGTAAAAGCCTGGCAGGAATATATTGACTGGATGGAGGCTAAAAAACTCAGCTGGATTACCTGGTCAGTTTCTGATAAAGACGAAACATGTTCTATTCTGAAAAAATCAGCAAAATCTGAAGGGAAGTGGAAAGATGAAGATTTAAAAGAATCTGGAATAGAGGTTAGAGAGTTTTTAAGAAAATATAATAATCAAGAGTGATAAAAAGCTCTTTGTATAAATTGAAAGCCTGTTCAAATTTGAGCAGGCTTTTTTGTTTTTGTATTCTCTAAAATTTGATAGTCAAGCATGTTTTAATGAGTGAATTTGAGTATGTGTTTTTGTAGGAAAAATTATTGTCTGTTTGTGAGGTTTTTGATAAGTGTAAAATTAAGTCCTTTTGTTTGTTGTTTTTTTATTTTTTAATCAGTACCCCATTTTTTTATGGGGTATTTTGTTTTTGAAATTGTTTTTAAGTCTGTTTTGTGTCTGTTTTTTCATTGTAAATTTTAAATTACCCTGTATTTTTTGGTTTTAAGGTTTGAAATGCGTTGTTGATTTTTCAAAAACAAAACGCTATAAATGCCAAATAACAATTATTGGCAGTTTAATTTTTGTAATCCATAATTCTTCATTGAAAACGTCAAAAAAGTAGTTTTCAATTATTCTACTCATACAAAAGTTAATAAATTCGCTAATGAAAATGAAGAGGTTTTAGGGGAAGATTCAAGGTTTTAAAAATGACTTATACTATTAAATAGATATATAAAAGATTAACTAACCAAAATCAATTAATAACTAAAAACCAATTAACACATGAAAAAAGTATTTTACGTTTTAGCTGCCACGTTAACGAGTTCTTTTGCTTTTGCGCAAGAGGATGAAACATCAACTCCGCCGGCAACAACTTGGGGAGGGTCTGCAGATGCATACTATAAATATGATTTTTCTAAACAAATGAATGGATTAACGAGCTTTACCAACTCACAGGATTCATTTGAATTAGGAATGGCTTCGATCGAAGCAAGTCATACTTTCGGAAAAGCTTCTGTTTTTGTTGACTTAGGATTCGGGAAAAGAGCAGGGGAATTTTCATACAATGAAACAACAGATAAAGATATTAATGCTAAATTTTTAATTAAACAATTATTTTTTACTTACCAGATTACAGACGAATTTAAAGTGGTTGCAGGTAGTTTTGGTACTCACATTGGATACGAAGTGTTAGATGCTGTAGACAATAAAAACTACAGTATGTCATACGCTTTCTCTTATGGGCCATTTTTTAATACAGGGGTAAAAGCACAATATACTGCAGGTAAATTTACTGCCATGCTGGGTATAACCAACCCAACTGACTTTAAATCTGCAATGGATGCCGGATCAAGCCAAAAAACATATATCGGACAAGTTGGGTATATAGGTGAAACTGGAAGTGCTTATTTAAATTTTACATCAGGAAGTACAAACCCTACGCCGGGAAGTTTGATTCCTGTTTCAAATGAAAATAAAACACAGTTCGATTTAACTGCTTCAAAAACTATCAGCGATAGTTTTGGATTGGGTTTAAATGCAACCTATGCTAAAACAAAACATGATTTTGACAGCACATTAGACGGCGAATGGTTCTCATTAGTAGGATACGCAAATTACTCATTCAGCCCATCATTGTTATTGGCTTACAGAATGGAATATTTTGATGCTAAAGATGCTGCTCCAAGTTTAGGAACATTAACAGGATCAAGTGTATTTGCTAATACAATTTCATTAAACTATAAAGTAGGGAAATTGACAATAATTCCCGAGTTAAGATACGACGCTGCTTCTGAAGATATCTTTTTAGATAAAGACGGTGCTCCAACAGGAGGTTCATTCTTCGGATTAATTGCTACAACATACTCTTTCTAGAGATAAAGATTGATATTTTTTTTTTTTTTTTGGAGCTGTCGAAACATATTAATGTTTTGGCAGCTTTTTTATTGCTGTTTCTAATAGATTAGAGATAAAAGAATTAAATTGATTGTTTAATCTTTGGTTGAGGTTTTTTGCCGTGAATTTCACGAATTGCCGCGAATTAAATTTTGCTTGTTTTTATACAGCAGGATGAAAAATTTTTAACAAATTTTCTTTACACAAACTTTGAAATACATTTTTACGTACTTGTTACTCTGTAAATAATTAGTAAAAATTCGTGAAATTCGAGGCAAAAAATAGGCCTAGTGAAGAGAATAATAATCTTTATAATCCTCTTAATCTGCGGCTAAAAAAAAAAACGCATTCCTATAAAATTAGAAATGCGTTTATATATTTATTAATTGATGTCTTTACTGAATCTGTTTTTTATATATAGAATATATCGTATCAATTGTTTTGCGGTCAAGCGTTGCAGTTGTGTCGGTTTGAATATAATGCAGTTTAAAAGCCTGAATTGCTGCCGAAAGATTCTTAGTGTTATAACCAATAATTCTTAATGCAGGTTCAATTTTAAAATCAAATGGTGCTTCTTCAAGAACAGCGTCAGGCCAGATTCCGAAACCTTTTTCGGCTAATGTTTTCCACGGAAATAAAGCACTTGGATCTTGTTTTCTTCCTGGTGCAATATCAGCATGACCTAAAAAGTTTTGAGTTGGTATGTTGTAATCTTTTTTTAGTTTTGTCAACAAAGCAACCAAACTGCTTATCTGAGCTTCTGTAAAAGGTTTAAAACCATTATTATCAAGTTCAATTCCTATAGATGAAGAATTCAAATCAGTGTTTTTTCCCCAAGTTGAATTTCCTGCGTGCCATGCTCTTAAATAATCATTCAGCATTTGAACTACTTTTCCATTTTCAGAAATAATATAGTGAGAACTTACCTGAGTTCTTGTTTTTGTAAATGTATTGATAGTTTGCTGCAAAGAATCCTGTGCAGTATGATGAATAATTACAAAACTTGGTTTTCTTAAATTAAAGTTTACAGTACCAATCCATTCTGTACTAATTCCGTTTAATAAAGAAGTAGAACCTGTTTTTGATAAAGTATCTTTTATAATACCAAGCTGCGATGCATAAGTAGTGTCGATAATAACCGGACTTATAGACGGTATTGCCTGAGCTTCTTTGCTTGTAATTTGATTTTCTAAAGTCTTTAACTGCTGGTCGTATGCCTTTTCAGTAGTCTTATATGGATTCGTTGAGCAAGAAGTTATGATAATTGCTAAGATCAGATAACAAAAAAGTTTTCTTACCATGATAGTTTACATTTTATGAAGTTTGGAACAATTATTCCTGAATTTTTTCAGCTGGTTTTTCTTCTTCTTTATTGTCTTTATCTTTTTTCTTCTTAGATTTTGGCTTTTTGATTTCTTTAAAATTTTCCATAAAAGCAGTGTATTTTTCTACCTGATCTGGATTTAAAAAAGCAGTGATTTTTTTTGTCATGCTTTCTTTCAAAGCTTTCATTTGTTCCATTTTCTGATCCTGAGAGCTGCTTTCATTTTTTAAAAGAATTCCTTGTTCTCTTAAGCCGTCAGCAAAAACATTTGTAATTGCAATTGACTGAAGTTCGTCAAGATTAACAGCCGGTTTCATTTGTTCAACAATTTTAGCTGCAGTTTCTTCAACAGGAATTTCTTTTGGTTTACTGGTGTTGGCTTGTGGTCCAGACATCATGCTTCTGTCCATGCCCATTCCGCCGCCTCTTCCATATCCGCCATAACCGTTACCGTACCCGCCGTAACCATTTCCATATCCATTTCCGTATTGGGCAGAAACAGAGTTGAAACAGAATAAAGTAAAAACTAAAATAATTAAGTTTTGTATAGGTTTCATAAAAATATTTTTGTCTGCGTTAGCAATTGTTTACGGTAAATTTAAGCAGGTTCTCCGTATAAATCAAATTCTGTTGCTTCAATTATCTTGATATTAACAAATTCGCCTGTTTTTACATAATGCTTAGATGCGTCAATTAAAACTTCGTTGTCAACATCCGGGCTGTCAAATTCTGTTCTTCCCACAAAATGAGCACCTTCTTTTCTGTCAATGATACATCTAAATACTTGTCCAACTTTCTCTTGGTTTAGATCCCATGAAATTTGAGACTGAAGCTCCATGATTTCATTTGCTCTTGCCTGTTTTACATCGTCCGGAACATCGTCTTCAAGTAAGTAAGCATGAGTGTTTTCTTCATGAGAATATGCAAAACATCCCATTCTGTCAAACTTCATTTCCTGAACAAACTCTTTCAAAATTTCAAAATCTTCCTGCGTTTCTCCTGGATACCCTACAATTAAAGTAGTTCTAATTGCCATTCCCGGAACTGCAGCACGGAAATCTTTTAATAACTGAGTTGTTTTAGCCTGAGTTGTACCACGACGCATTGATTTCAAAATTGAATCTGAAATATGCTGCAATGGAATATCAATATAATTACAAATTTTTGGCTCGCGTTTCATTAATTCCAAAACATCCATTGGGAAACCGGTAGGATAAGCATAATGCAGACGAATCCATTCAATTCCTTCAACAGCTGCTAAAGCTTCTAATAATTCTGCCAGATTTCTCTTTTTATAAAGATCTAAACCGTAATAAGTCAAATCCTGAGCAATTAATATTAATTCTTTAACGCCGTTTTTTGCTAAACCTTGTGCTTCTTTAACTAATTTTTCAATTGGCTGAGAAACATGCGAACCTCTCATTAACGGAATTGCACAGAAACTGCAAGGTCTGTCGCATCCTTCGGCAATTTTTAAATAGGCATAATTTTTAGGAGTTGTAGTTAATCTTTCTCCTAATAATTCATGTTTATAATCGGCTCCTAAAGCTTTCAATAATTGAGGTAACTCAGTTGTACCAAAATATTGATCCACATTTGGAATTTCTTTTTCTAAATCAGGTCTGTAACGTTCAGACAAACATCCGGTAACGAAAACTTTATCAACTAAACCTTTGTCTTTTTTATCAGCATATTCCAAAATCATGTTTACTGATTCAGCTTTCGCGTTGTCAATAAATCCACAAGTGTTAATTACAATAATGTTTCCTTCATCCTTAGCAGTGGCTTCGTGTGTAACTTCTTTTCCGTTAGCACGAAGTTGTCCCATAAGCACTTCACTGTCATATACATTTTTTGAACACCCAAGAGTGATTACGTTAATTTTGTTCTTTTTTAAAGACTTGGTTCTCATACTTTTATAAATTGGAGTGCAAAATTACACTTTTTTATTCAAACACCGCTTGTTTCGGTTTCATTTCGATGTTTTTTATAAAGGTTTCTAGTAATTTTCAGTCAAAAAAAATCCGCCAAGTAAACCTGACGGAAATTTCCATTCATCTATTTATTCTTAATTACAATTCAAATAATAAGGTCAAAGTCACATTGTTTAACTTTGATGTAATGTTTGCGCCGTCAGTAAGTCCTGTTGTAAAGAAACCTTGGTTAGATTTTCTTTCTAAATAAGAGTAAGCCAGATCTAATTTTGTAGAACCAAAGCTATACCCTAAACCTCCAGAATAGCTGTTTAAGTCTCCAATTGTAGTTCCGTTTTTATAAGGGCTTCCTTCAAAACGATATCCGCCTCGTAAACTCAATTGTTTTATTTTGTATTCAGCACCAACTCTTAATTCCCCGGCAGTAGTAAGCTGATTGCTGATGTCGTTGTTAACTCCTCTAAAGCCCGCATCGTTTGTTGGTTTAAATTTAGTGTTGCTGTAGTCTTTAATTGAGTAATCTAAACTAATTAAGCCTGATTTTCCAAAAACATAAGCACCGCTGAAAGTAAACTTACCTGGTGTTTGTAATGTATAAGATTCGTATACATTTACAACGTTTGGGTTTATGTTTTCAAAAATTTCCGGTCCTCCAGTTGCTTGTCTTGTTGTGCCAAGGCTTTGAGATACTTCGTCATAAAGACTGTACCAGGTATTCGATTCATAGGCTAAACCAAGTCTGAATGCTTCTGTTACTTTTGCAATAGCTCCTAGCTGAAAAGAAAAGCCGTTTCCGTATGTGTAAAGTTCATTATTGAAACGTAAATTAGAAATAGTTGCAGTAGGCTGTAACGGATTAGAGTTATCTTCGTAAAAACTGCTTGATCTCCTATAATCTGTAACGTGAACATTTAAGTTTGCTCCGAAATAAAGTCTGTCTTTGTAAGAACTTGCAATATTGAAACTTAATTTACTATTGTATCCGCTTGTGTGAATTCCATTTTCTTGATAGTAGTTTCCACCTGCAGGAACGTTTGATGTGTATTGTGTGTTTGTATTACTGTTTTCGTTAACAGGATTAATTACGTGTCCATAATATCCAAAGTAAGCCTGTTGTTCGTTGTAAAACTGATCTCTGTAAGGAATTCCGGTTATGTTTCCTAATTCAATTCCATTAGCAAAATTTACAAAATATGATCCAATAGAATTTGTTGGATTTGTGCCGGCAGAAAAAACATTATTGTCAAAATTATTAGTGTTTTCGTAACTGGCGCCAATCGCAATTTTGTTCCATCCGTTATTTGGATTATGGTCTTTAAAAACAAAAACAGCTCCGGCTTGATTTAAAATAAAAGAATTCTCTTTATCAGAAGTTTGAGTTCCGAAATAGTTAGAGTTGTTTTTAATATTTTGATTGCTAAAAGAAACTCCAACCTGATTATTGTTAAATACGGCAGATCCGGCAGGATTTACAGTAATGGCAGATAAATCTCCTCCAACAGCTCCAAAAGCACCGCTCATTGCTCTGAATCTTGCAGTTCCGGTCAAATTGTCTTGTGCATATCGTACAGCGTCAGAAACTTCCTGAGAATATGAGACGCTGACAGTCAGTCCTGTAATAAATAGGAATAATATTTTTTTCATTGGGTAAGTATTTAGTGTGTGATATTAGATTGGAAAAAGGACGAAAATGTTACCTTCTTCCGCCTCCTCCGCCACCGTAAGATCTTCCTCCGCCGCCACCGCCGCCACCAGATGATCTCATGCTTCCTCCTCCGCTGTTCATTGAACGTGATGGGCTAGGAGAGTAGCTTCTTGATGAATTGCTGTTACTGCTGTTGTTGTAGCTTCTGTTTGAAGGCATGGTGCTGCTGCTTGATCTTCTGTTAGAATAATCGTAAGTGCTGTTTTGGCCTTGAGTAGAATAGCTTCTTCTATTTGTGAAGTTTGGGCTCGAACTATCGTAAGTTCTTCCATTTACAGATGAACTTCTTCTGTAATCAGAATAACTGTTTGATCTATTGGTGTAATTTCTGTTTGTTGTATAGCTGTTTCGATTAGAGAAACTATTTCTGTTGGTAGAATAATTTCTGTTTGAAAGGTAGTTTCTGTTAGAAGCATATGCTCTGTTTGAAGAATAATATCTGTTGTTGTAGTAAGCAGCAGATCCTCTTCTTCCGTAGCTGTATGAGTAGTTTCCGTAATAGCCGCCTCCCCAGTATCCTGGATAACCCCATCCAGGTCCCCAGTAGCCAGGGTATCCCCAGGCATATCCTGGATAGCCCCATCCGGCTCCCCAGTAGCCTCCGCCCCAGTATCCGCCGTAACCCCATCCGTAATAAGGATATCCCCATCCTAGTCCGAATGACCAGTTTGGAGTAGAGTATACGTTTACAGATACATCTGAATTACTGCTTCCCCAAGCAGGGTAAGCTGTAGAAGCGGTTCTTGTGCTGTCGCTTTCAGAATAATTGCCATAATTGTCTACATCTGTGAAAATTTCAGTTGGCTGATCATCTTCCTGCAGTGATCTAAAATAATCTCTATATTGATTGTTTGCTGCTGTGGTATTGTTTGTTTGAGCATATCTGTTGGTAGAATTACCATAAACACCATCACTGTCATAATAAGACGTGTTTTGGTAAGAACCACATGATGCTAAAAGAAAACTCAGTAATCCAATTAAGTAAAAATGACTTGAGTTTTGGCGGAGAGTAGTATAAGTTTTCATATCTGTGGTGTTTTTTATTGTTGCACATTACAAAAATAGTTAGTTTTGTCAAACTATTTAGTTAAAATTATTTAAAACAAAATTTGTGCCAAACTATATAATATGAGTAAGAACCTTACTACGCGATCAGAAGATTATTCCAAATGGTATAATGAGCTGGTTGTCAAAGCAGATTTAGCTGAAAATTCAGGAGTTAGAGGATGTATGGTAATCAAACCATACGGCTATGCAATTTGGGAAAAGATGCAGGCAGAGTTAGATAGAATGTTTAAAGAAACAGGACATCAAAATGCTTATTTCCCCTTATTTGTGCCGAAGAGTATGTTCGAAGCTGAAGAGAAAAATGCTGAAGGATTTGCAAAAGAATGTGCTGTTGTAACGCATTACAGACTAAAAAATGACGAGGACAGACCAGGGAAACTTATGGTTGATCCTAATGCGAAATTAGAAGAAGAGCTTATTGTTCGTCCAACAAGTGAGGCGATTATTTGGTCTACATATAAAGGATGGGTGCAGTCTTATAGAGATTTGCCTTTACTTATTAATCAATGGGCAAATGTGGTTCGCTGGGAAATGCGTACACGTTTGTTTTTAAGAACTGCCGAATTTTTATGGCAGGAAGGGCATACGGCTCACGCTACAAAAGACGAGGCAATTGAGGAATCGGAGAAAATGATGAATGTTTATGCTGATTTTGCAGAAAACTTCATGGCAATTCCGGTTGTAAAAGGTTTTAAAACTGAAACAGAGCGTTTTGCAGGAGCAGATGAAACGTATTGTATTGAAGCTTTGATGCAGGATGGAAAAGCTTTACAGGCTGGAACTTCACACTTTTTAGGTCAGAATTTTGCAAAAGCTTTTGATGTGAAATTTGCTAATGCAGAAGGAAAACAAGAGCACGTTTGGGGAACGTCATGGGGAGTTTCTACTCGTTTGATGGGGGCTTTAATTATGACACATTCTGATGATCAGGGATTGGTGCTGCCTCCAAATTTAGCTCCAATACAAGTTGTAATTGTACCTATTCATAAAACAGATGAACAATTAGCTCAAATTACAGCGGCGGTTAATGAATTGACTGCTAAATTGAGAAAGCTTAAGATTTCTGTGAAATATGATGATAGAACAACTCAAAAACCAGGATTTAAATTTGCTGAATGGGAATTAAAAGGTGTTCCTGTTAGAATTGCTGTTGGGCCAAAAGATTTAGAAAATGGAACTTTTGAGGTTGCAAGACGTGATAATTTATCAAAAGAAGTTGTGGCTGCTGAAAAAATAGTGGATCATGTGAATGATTTATTAGAGCAGATTCAAAAGGATTTATTTGACAAAGCTTTGACTTATAGAAATACTCATATTACAGAAGTAAATAATTTTGAGGAATTTAAAGAAGTTTTAGAAGGTAAAGGAGGTTTTATTTCGGCTCATTGGGATGGAACTGCAGCTACTGAAGAAAAGATAAAAGATTTGACAAAAGCGACCATTCGCTGCATTCCTTTGGATGCTGTTGAAGAGGCGGGAACCTGCGTGTTTACTGGGGAACCTTCTTCTAAAAGAGTGCTTTTTGCAAAGGCTTATTAAAAAAATATAGATTTTTTTGCATTAGGTGTTGCGCAAATAAAAAATAGATGTATCTTTGCATCCGCAATACAGAAGCGCGGTCCGTTCGTCTATCGGTTAGGACGCCAGGTTTTCATCCTGGTAAGGGGGGTTCGATTCCCCCACGGACTACAAGTTATATTACATATTGAAAAGTTTCCAACTTAGGAGAATATTGGTCCGTTCGTCTAGGGGTTAGGACGCCAGGTTTTCATCCTGGTAACAGGGGTTCGATTCCCCTACGGACTACAGAATTAGTTGTAAATAAGTTTTGTAAAACAAAAATTGGTGTCTCGGTTTTTGTTTTATTAGTTAAAACCAAAGTGATTGTTTACAGTTGTGGGAGGTTTTTCTTTTTTAACTAGTATTTATAATAATTATTACATCTAAAATTAAAAGAAAATGGCAAATCATAAGTCAGCATTAAAAAGAATCAGAAGTAACGAAAAAAGAAGAGTTCTTAACAGATATCAGCATAAAACTACTCGTAATGCTATTAAAGCATTAAGATTAGCTACTGATAAATCTGATGCTGCTGCTAAATTATCAACTGTAATCTCTATGATCGATAAATTAGCTAAAAAGAACATCATTCATGATAACAAAGCTTCTAACTTGAAGTCTAAATTAACGAAACACGTTGCTAAATTGTAATTTAAATACAATTATAAGATATAAAAAGTCCTCTTTTCGAGGACTTTTTTTTGTTTAGGTATTATTGGAATTTTAGTTTAAAGATTCCTGAATCAATATGTCTAAAGTTTTGAATGAAATAAGTAAAAAAGTATTGGGATTTAAATATTGGTTTAAATTTTATATCCCAATTTTCTTTTTGAGATATTCGAGCATTGCCTGTGTAATTGGTTTTGAAAGAAAGTCTATTATTATAGGATATTTTTTTGCTTTAGCTAAATCCTCAGGATCTATTGTAGATGACAATACAATAACTTTTGCGGTGTTAAACTCTGAGTAAGCTTCAGATGTAAAGTGATCTAAAAATTCCCATCCGCCCATAATTGGCATGTTTAAGTCTAAGAAAATTAATTCTGGTTTTTTTTCTACTTTATTTTTGTTGTTGTATTTTAAAGTATTGAAGTGATGAAGAGCTTCTTCTCCATTTTGAGCAGTAATAATTTCATTTGCAAACGAAGATTTTGAAATTACTTTTTTACACAGCATCAACGTAATTGGGTCATCGTCAATGCATAAGATTTGCTCAAACATAATGAATTTAGTTTTTAAAAGTTATAGTAAATGTGGTGCCTTTGTTAACTTCACTGTCTATAGAAATAGTGCCTCCCATGGTCTCAACCTGAGATTTTACAAGATACAAACCTAGTCCTTTGCTGTCGGGATAATTATGAAATCTTTGGTAAAGACCAAAAACTTTGTCTTTGTTTCTTTCTAAATCAATCCCAATTCCATTGTCTTTGAACGTAAGTATCGCCTGATGATCTATTTGCTCAGCAGTAATTGATATTTTTAGTTTTCTGTTTTCTGATTTGTATTTAATTGAATTGGTTAGTAAATTCAGTAAAATACTTTCAATATACGCTTTATTTGTATTCAAAAGCGGTACTTTGTCAAATTTAAGTTTTATAATGGGTTTGTGAAGTTCGATTTGAAAAGACAATTGGCTAAAAACATTTTCAAAAACCTCTTTTAAAGAAACCTCCTCTTTTTGCATTGATGGGTTGTCTTTTATTATGATAACTTTTACCAAGTCGTTTATTGTTTCATTTAATAAATGAGTTGATTTTGTGAAGCCTGCCAGAATTTCTTCAAGTTCTTCGTTTTCAATTGGAATATCTTCTATAAGATTTAAAAGTCCAATTAAATTTGATAATGGTGCGCGAAGATTGTGTGAGGTGATGTAAGAGAACTGTTTTAAATCTTTGTTGTTTTGTGTAAGTTCACGAATAAGATGTTCTTTTTCTGTTTCCAGTTTTTTCTCGTCAGTAATGTCTCGTTGTATAGAAATCCAGTGTGTAATTACACCTTCGTTGTTGAAAATTGGAATCATGGCAAAACGCACCCAATATTCTTCCTTAGATTTAGTATAGGTGATGGTTTCTATAACACATTCTTCTTCGTTCTTAATAGCTCTTAAAAGTTTTTTTAATTCTTCTGAATCTGATTTTGGCCCTTTAAATATATTGGTAGATTTTCCAATGATTTCGTTTGATTCGTATCCGGACATTTGAGAAAACGCTGGATTAACATAAACTATTCTTGGAATTTTTCGATCTTCAGAATTAGCTTCGGTAATAAGAATAGAGTCTTTAGATTGTGTAATTACAGTTTCTAAAAGTTTTAATCGCTGTTCTTCCTCTTTTTGTTTGGTGATGTCCTGAATCGCTCCAATCATTCTGATGGCTCTTCCGTTTTCATCTTTAAGTAAAAAACCTCTGTCCAAAACATATTTATATGTTCCGTCTGCACATCTAAAGCGATATTGATCCTGCCATTTTTCAGTTTTTTGCTCAATAAATGAATATAGTTTTATTGACATTCGGATACTATCTTCCGGGTGAATTTTATCAAACCACCATTTTGAAGTTTTTCCAACTTCTTCCGGATTATAGCCAAAAATTCCCTCGATACCTTTATTCCAATTTATTCGGTCTTCCTGTATTTTCCAGTCCCAAATAGTATCGCTTGTTGCTTTTGCAACTATGTCATATTTTTCATTAGACTCCTTTATTTCTTCATTTGTCTTTTTTAATTTTTTAAAAACTGAAATATTTTTCTTTTCGTTTCTTGAAAGTATGTATTTGAAAATAAATGCAGTAGCTATTATGAAAAGGACATCTTTTATGAAAAATAAATAAAAGTATTTTGTTTGAAAAAAGTAGTCAGTAATTAAATTATGACATACAATTGCCATAATTAGCGATATGATAACGTAAACAAGAGTAATTTGGAGAGTTTTACTTTTCATCAATCAAATATAGTTAAATTAACTATAACTAAACAATAAGTAAAGTTCATTTTGGAGGGTAAATTAACACTGTTTTAATGAACTAATTACTTGTATATACGCAAACTATCGCAGAAACATTTTTTTTTACAAAATAAAGTGTACTTTTGCACCCATTAAAAATCACAAATGGAATCTATTAGAAATATTGCAATTATTGCCCACGTCGATCACGGTAAAACCACTTTGGTTGATAAAATTATGTATCACTGTCAATTATTTCGTGAAAACGAAAATACAGGTGATTTAATTCTTGATAATAACGATTTAGAGCGTGAGAGAGGTATTACTATTACTTCTAAAAACGTTTCTGTTCAGTACAAAGGAACAAAAATCAACATTATCGACACTCCAGGCCACGCGGATTTTGGAGGTGAAGTTGAGCGTGTATTGAACATGGCCGATGGTGTATGTTTGCTGGTAGATGCTTTTGAAGGGCCGATGCCGCAAACGCGTTTCGTATTGCAAAAGGCTATTGACTTAGGTTTAAAACCATGCGTTGTAATTAATAAAGTTGATAAAGAAAACTGTACTCCGGAAGAAGTACACGAAAAAGTTTTTGACTTAATGTTTGAATTAGGTGCTACAGAAGAGCAATTAGATTTCCCAGCTGTTTACGGTTCTGCTAAAAACAACTGGATGTCTGATGACTGGAAAAACCAAACAGAAAACATCGAGCCTTTATTAGACATGGTTATTGCTAATGTTCCTGCTCCTAAAGTTTCTGAAGGTACTCCTCAAATGTTGATTACATCTTTAGATTTCTCTTCTTTTACAGGTCGTATCGCTATCGGACGTCTTGAAAGAGGTACTTTGAAAGAAGGAATGCCAATTTCTTTAGTAAAAAGAGATGGTAAAGTTATCAAATCAAGAATTAAAGAATTACACACTTTCGAAGGTTTAGGCCGTAGAAAAGTTGAAGAAGTTGTTGCTGGAGATATTTGTGCTGTTGTAGGTATTGAAGGTTTCGAAATTGGTGATACTATCGCAGATTTTGAAAATCCGGAAGCTTTACAAACAATTGCTATCGACGAGCCAACAATGAGTATGTTGTTTACAATTAACGATTCTCCTTTCTTTGGTAAAGAAGGTAAATTTGTTACTTCTAGACATATCCGTGAAAGATTAACAAAAGAGCTTGAGAAAAACTTAGCGATGAAAGTTGGAGAAACTGATTCTGCTGATAAATTCATGGTTTTTGGTCGTGGTGTACTTCACTTATCTGTTCTTATCGAAACAATGAGAAGAGAAGGGTACGAGCTTCAAATTGGTCAGCCTCAGGTTATCATCAAAGAAGTTGATGGTGTTAAATGTGAGCCAATTGAGGAATTAACTATCGATTTACCAGAAAACCTTTCAGGTAGAGCGGTTGAATTCGTAACAATCCGTAAAGGTGAAATGCTTTCTATGGAAGGTAAAGGTGAGCGTATGATCATTAAATTTAACATTCCATCTCGTGGAATTATTGGTTTAAGAAATCAATTGCTTACTGCAACTGCTGGTGAGGCTATTATGGCACACCGTTTCATTGGATACGAACCATACAAAGGAGAAATTCCTGGACGTAACAACGGTTCATTAATCTCTATGGAAAACGGAAAAGCAATTCCTTACTCTATCGATAAATTACAAGATCGTGGTAAATTCTTCGTTGATCCAAACGAGGATATCTATGAAGGTCAGGTAATTGGAGAAAATACTCGTAGCGACGATATGACTGTTAACGTTACTAAAACGAAAAAACTATCTAACGTACGTTCTTCTGGAGCAGATGATAAAGCTAGAATTATTCCAGCTATCAAATTCTCTTTAGAAGAAGCTTTAGAGTACATTCAAAAAGATGAGTATGTTGAAGTTACTCCAAAATCTCTTCGTTTAAGAAAGATTTACTTAAGTGAAACTGATAGAAAAAGATATAAAATCTAATTAGTTATAACTTTCAATATAAAAAATCCCAAATTCCATTAGGAGTTTGGGATTCTTTTTTATGGTATAGTTCGGATTCGGACTTTAGAATTTCAGGTATTGAAATTTTAATACATTATCTTTTCAAGCTAAAATGACCTTTTACATTTCTGCCGTCTGCAAAGGTCAAAGTAAACCAATAATCATCAGACGGGAGCTGCTGTCCATTAAATAATCCGTTCCAGCCCGGACTGTTTTGATTCATCTCTTTTAAAAATTTCCCATAGCGGTCAAAAATATGAATTGTGTAATTAGGCAGTACATTAGAATCTTCGATAACCCATAAGTCATTATAACCGTCTCCGTTTGGAGTAAAAAATCTAGGATAATCTAAAACATATAACAAAAATGAATTTGATAATCCGCAGCCATTTTTATCTTTTGCAATTGCATTATAAGTTCCTGTTGCAACAGCTGTAAACAAAGGATTATCTTGAAAAGTTAATCCATCTAAAGAGAATTCGTAGTTTCCGGTTCCGGTATATTCTATTAAAACAGAATTGTCATTTCCGGAAAAATCTTTAACAGCAGCATTTGTTATTGTAGCTGGTTCTGATAATATGACTTTAAAATTTTTAGTTTTTTCACAGCCGTTTGCATCTTTTACTGTTACAGAGTAATCGCCGGGAGCACTAATTATTGCTGAATTTGAAGTTTCTCCATTACTCCACAAATAACTGCTGAATCCAGCTGCAACGGTTAAAGTGATTTGATCATTTTTGCATAAATATTCAGATTCATTTTCAAAATTTGGCGGATCAAAAGTATTTACGACGAGAGGAACAGGTACAACATCATAACAATCCGGACCATTTACAACTCGTGCGTAAATAGTTTGATTATAAGGAGTTGTGTTTTTAAAGATATTTAATTGCGGGTTTGTTTCTGTTAAAGCATCATTAGCTGTCAAATAATAATTTACAGTTAAACCACTCGGAAGTCCTGCCGTAATTTTTGGAGTAACTTCAGCATTAAGATCAAACTGATATAGTCCATCCTGAGTTCCATCTCCATCACAAGTACTTATAGGAGCAGGATCAGCAATTGATGTTGCAGCGATTTGTAATGTTACTTCGGCCGTTTTGTAGCATCCAAACTCATTTTCTAAACGGGCGTAAATGATTTGATTGTCAGCAGTATTTGTATAATTAGCAGGCGAGGTGATTTTATTTGTTTTAGATTGAGCATCAGCTAATGTTGTGTAATAACCTTCAGTTGTAGTGCTCGAAACATTATTTTTTACAATATTATTTACTTTAGTAAGATTGAAAATTGAAATTCCATCGCTGTTATCATCACATTGTAAAAGTGCAGTGTTTGTTAAAAGGATTTCAGGCGCATACTCAATTTTAATCTGCCCTTTTATGGTGCAGGTGCTGGGACTTAATGTAACTTCGACCTTGTAATCGCCAGAATCAGTAACATTTAAAGTTGGTGTATTTGCAATTTCTACACCATTTTTAAACCATTTGTAAGAGTACGAAGCAGATAATTTAGGATCAAGTAAAAAAGTATCACCAAAGCATAATAAACTATTATTAGATGTGGTTCTATCAGGACCAAAATCTATACTTGAAGTAAAACTTCCAGCTTCTAAAAAAACTGCTGAGTCATAATACACATTTTTATCATCTGCAATAACTAGTTTTATGTGATATTTTTTTCCAGCAGTTACATTCGTCTGCGCCGTCATAACAACAGTTTGGCCTGCGTAATTAATAGGGCTGGTGTTATCATTAAATTTAGAAAAATAATTTCCATTTATTGCATCACATCCATTGTAACGATCTCCATTTAAAGCAATCCCGGGTACTATTTTTGGATGTACACTTGTAGAGGAAACAGGCGTATTTGAGTTTGGCAAAACCGCTAAATTCCTATACGGATCTGAAGTTCCTTCTTCTTTTATTAAAAAAGCAAATCCATCAGAATATTCACATGGGAAATAATACTGGTATTCGTTTGATGCAAAAACATAATTGAAACTTACAAAATTTGTTAATGCAACAAAATCAAATTCAAAAAAAGTAGCATTTATTGAACTTATACCTAAAGTATTATTAAGATCAGAATCTCCAATCCAATTTTGGTTTCCTCCTCCCATACTGCTTAAATAGGGGCCAATAGCATTTGCACTTGTCGAAGTTGCAAGTATAATACCTTCTTTAAAAGGGAAATTGCTTGTACCTGCATTAAAGTAAGCAAAACTATTTTTGCCTGAGGTAAAATTGTCTCCGCTTCCACTCATATTTGTTACAGCAGCACATGAACTATTAACTAAAGTATTTTCAATGAGCTGCTGTGGGGTACGCTGATCATCAACTGTAATAAATTGTGCATTCATCTTTGATGATAGACAACACAATAATAAAAGGTATAAGAAATTTTCTATTCGACTCATAGTAGCAAATATACTACAAATCTCGATTTTTTAATAGCTTATATGAAAAGTGTATGAACAGAAAAGTCCACACTAATACAATTAAAATTGCAAAATAGCTCACACTATAATCGATATCAGTATCAATTCCCATTTGAGATCCAATATTTTTAACTACAGATAATCTTGGACCTGGATTAACAATTAAATTTGACATAGATTCTAAAGGAAGAAACTGAGTAATTTTTTTGTCGATATCGCTTCCCGGAAAAACTTTAAAAGCTAAGAAACCTCTAATTATGGCTTCGATTATATTCCAGACTAAAAGAAAACCTAGTGCAAAAGCAGAGCGTTTTACAAAAATTCCGAGGAATAAACAGAAAGAAAAGAATCCGGTTAATTTTACAAAAAAGGCAAGAAGGTAATCTAAATCGCTAAAAATGATACCAATTTCAGTGTATGAAGAGAAAATCAAGCCTAATATTAAACTCATAACAAAAATGAAAACAGTTGAGATAAATGCAAATAAAACAACTGTAAGGAATTTTGACAGTATAAATTCTTTTTTACTTAAACCATCAATCAGGTTTTGTTTTAATGTTCCATAGCTGTATTCGTTAGCCATCATAGAAACAATTACAATAGCAAGAAACAATTTTAAGATAGCTGCTACATAAGTATTAAAATGCCATATAAAAGGAAAATTAAAGATTCCCATTTCGGCCAAATGAAATTTGAATGGACCAATATCAAATTTAATTGAGGCAATTAAAGCGATAAAAGAAAGCAGGATAAAATACGTTAATGTTAAGATGCGGCTGGCTTTGTTCATCCAGATTTTTTGCAATTCTATAGAGATAAGTCTGTTCATGGCTTAGTTAGATTTTTGGATTGGTATTTTTGGTTAATTCTAAAAACTGTGCTTCCAGACTATTTTTACGTTTTACCAAATGACTTAAGACAATATTTTTTGAGAATAAAAACTGATTCAATTCTGAAGCTGATAAATCAGATTTTAAATACACCAGAACCTTTCCGTCTTCGTCTTTAATCTGTGCTATTGCCTGATGTCCTTCTAAAACAGATTTCAATGCAGCGTTATCATTTGAAGAAATTTCAAAGAAACCTTCATTGGCCGACATTCCATCTACAGAACCAGAATATAAAACTTCGCCTTTTCGCAAAACAATAACGTGCGAACATACTTTTTCGACTTCGTCTAATAAGTGCGAAGCCAGTAAAATGGTAGTTCCCTGCGAAGCAATTTCTTTAATAATATCTCTAATCTGATGAATTCCCTGCGGATCTAAACCGTTTGTTGGTTCATCGAGAATTAAAATTTCAGGATCATTTAAAAGTGCCGACGCAATGGCCAGACGCTGTTTCATACCTAAAGAAAAAGTGCTGAATTTTGAATCTTTTCTTTCGGTTAAACCAACAAGATCAAGTTTTTCTTTAATTTTAGAATAATCAATACTTTTAATTTTACAAACCAGTTTTAGGTTTTCTTCGGCGGTCATGTACGGATAAAAATTTGGACGCTCGATAATAGCACCAACTTTTTTTAAAGCTTCATGCGTTTCAACGTTTCCGTCAAACCACTTATAATCGCCCGAAGTTTTGTTTACAACATTTAAAACAATTCCAAGAGTAGTTGATTTTCCGCTTCCGTTAGGGCCTAGAATTCCGTAGACATGGCCTTTTTGTATGCTAAAAGATACATTTTTAAGAGCCTGAATTCGCCCGTATCTTTTACTGAGATTCTGAATAGTAAGGATGGTTTCCAAATTTATTTCGGTTTTAGTTTTAAGTAAGACGAATCAACTTACATATTGTTACGCCAAATTTATTTTTATAATCTTATTGATGTAAATTTGTAATAAAGATATTCAAAATGAGCGAACCTTTAATGGTGTTAAAAAAACCGTCTTTTCCTTTAACACAGCCACTTTTAAGTTATTTAGACAGATTCGAACGTATTTCGAAAGTTTCTGTGTTTTATGATGACTTACTGCGGTTTTCCGGTTCGATTAATGTTTACGATAAAAATGAAACCGATACCTTGTGGATTCGGGTTTATTACAGTGAATTTGAAAGAAATGAAATCGATCTAAATCTCAAAAAAATCTATTCTCTTTTACATTCTGATGGGAACAATGAGATCATTCAGTATTTAAATGTCGATGCCATTGATTATTGCACTTTTGGAAATTCAAAACCATTTCGAATTAAAGTAAGAAATATTCTAAACGACAATTACGTTCATTTTTATATAAAAAAGGCCGATGCTTCGAGAATTTACGGATTAGAATTAGAAGATATACTTTCGCCGGACAAAATCAACTTTTTGGTTTACAACGATACTTTAATCGAAGAACATATTATTGGGATTCCGGGCGATGTTTTTATGGATACGCTGCTTGATAAGTGTACCGAAATGGAAAAAGCGCAAATAGCCAAAGAGTTTGTAAAATTCAACGAACGTTGTATGATTAGGCTTTTGGGCGATATGAGAGCGTACAATTATGTAATTGTCCCAATTCACGATTTTGATCAGGTAGTTTATAAAATACGTCCAATTGATTTTGACCAGCAATGCTACGAAGGTAATTTCAAAGTTTATCGTCCGCAGTTTTTCAAGGAAAATTATCCAATGATTAAGCTGATTAAAGAGAAATTAGAAGAACGTTCAATTATTCAGTACAAAGACGAAGAAAGAGCGATTCTCGCAAAACGTATACATTCAGCCGAGACAAGAATAAAAAAATTACTGAATATAATGTGCCACGATACGATTTCGACACAAGAACATTTAGATCAGTTAAAAATGGAATTGTACCGATATACCAACGATATGAAATTTAAAAATGCCAAATCGATGGGACATATCATGCACGCCGCTTTTGAATTCATTACACGTAATTTTAAAAACACAAACTTAGTTTAAAGTTTTTAGGCTGTAGATTTCAAAGATTAAAATGGATTTTTTGCAATTCTTTAATCCTTATAATCTGTGCCTGAACAAAAAAACAATCTTATGAAAAAAACTTTTTTAATAGCCGTTTCTATAGTATTATTAGCTTGCCAGCAGCAATCAGGCAACGATTTGAAAATGCTTTATTCGCTTCCGAAGAAATTAAAAGAAGTTTCTGGAATTACTTATTTTCCTGAAACCAATATAATTTACACTCTTGAAGACAGCGGTAATAAAAATGCTCTTTATGCCATTAATTCTAAAGGGAAATTACAAAAAACGATTACAATCTCGAACGCTTCAAATGTTGATTGGGAAGATATTACAAAAGATAAAGCCGGTAATATTTATATTGGGGATTTTGGAAACAATGATAACAAACGCAGAGATTTGTGTATTTACAAAGTTGCCAAAAATCAGTTAAGTAAAGATGCGGCTTCCGCCGAATATAAAATCTCATTTTCTTATCCTGAACAAACTGAATTTCCGCCAAAGAAAAAAGAAATGTTTTATGATGTGGAAGGTTTTTTTGAACAAAATGGCTATTTCTACCTTTTTACAAAAAACAGAAGCAAAGGTTTTGACGGAACAGCTTTTATCTACAAAATCAAAAATGCAGCCGGAACTCAAAAAGCCGTAAAAATAGGAGAGTTTAAAACCTGCAATAATTACAATCATTGTGTTTTGACCAGTGCGTCAATAAGTCCTGACGGAAAAAAAGTGGCTTTGTTAAGCCACGATAAAGTTCTTTTATTTAAAGGTTTTAAAGGAGATTTATTTCACAAAGGAACTCAAACCCAAATAGAATTAAATCATTTTTCTCAAAAAGAAGCAATAGTTTTCAAAGACAATAATACCTTGCTTATCGCAGATGAAAAAGCCGATAAAATAGGAGGGAACGTCTACGAATTTAAATTGAAATAAAAAGTTTGCCACGAATTACACAAATTTTCACTAATTTTTATTTTAAATATAATTCGTGGAAATTTGTGTAATTCGTGGCAAAAAAAACTTTGAACCTTTGTCACTTTGTTACTCTGAACCTAACAGCTAGAAGCTGTACGCTGCTCCAAAAATAACTCGTCCAATTTCATCAGGAGATTTAAAATATGAGATTCTGGCAGTTAAAACATTAATTGCATTTAACCAAAGACCGCCGCCGTAATCCTGATGCCATTTTCTTGAATTTTCGCCGTCAAGCCAAACCCTTCCATAATCAAAACCGCCTAGAATTCCGTAAGTAAACGGAGCAATTGTTTTTCTGATTCGGCCTATGCTTAAACGCAAATCAGAACTTTGAGAAAAATATGAATTTCCTAAAAAACGTTCATTTCTAAAACCACGTAAATCAGTATCTCCTCCCAGAGAAGCACCTTGGTAGAATTCATAGTTATTATTTAAAATCGCTTTTCCTTTTAGATAAGTTGCTAAAACCAGTTTACCGTTTTTGTCAATTCGGTGTGTAAAACCTAAAACACTTTCAAGCGTTGGGAAATTTTTCTTGGTTTCGTCTAAATTAGTTGTCCAAGTTCCGGCAATCATAAAATACATTCCAAGAGTTGGTTTGGCAGCAAAATCAGAATTTTTGAAAAGATATTTTACTTTCAAGCTTCCGTAATTCTGACTGCTGAAAACATCCGGATTTACAATATTTGGAGTGTCAATAAATCTATTACTCGTTTCCTCAACTGTCATTCTCTGAAAAATAGGCTGAATGCTGAATTCACTTCCGTATCTTCCCACGTGTCTAATGGCTCCCGAAGCATTAAATTTACGAATGCGTACACGGTTGTAATCCATACTTAGATCATCATCATATTGAGATTCATTTCCATATCCAAAATAATTCATTGCAAAATTTGGCGTAGTATAAAGCGATTCAACATCAATAACCCATTTTCCTAACAAACCTGGGAAATGAGCGGCATAATTAAATTCTAAACCACCGGTAGCAAAATAATAGAAAGCATTAAAAATATGTCTTTGCGTATACGGATTCTGTTTGAAATTATTCACTGTATAATTTAGATTAATACCCAGTTTTACACCATCATCAGGATTAAATCCAATATTTGGAAGACCAGAAATTACGTTATATTTCGGTTTTTCATAATTATACAAGTTAACATCGTAATCGTCTGTCAGCTGTGTCTGCGTTTTAGAATCTAGGTTATAAGTGTTTTCTTTTGATTTAAAATCGTAAACAATAACCTTTCTTCCGTTTTCAATATTGTAAGTGTCATTATTCTGACCGCCTATTAAACGAACTTTAATTTTTGATTTTTGATCGCCTTTTACTTCAAAAACATCATTATCATCTAAACCATAAATCCATAAGTTTTTGGTTTTAGCATCAGTAAGAGTTTTAGAGTATTGCAACTCATCGCCGTCTTTTTTAACTCTGTAAACCTGAACTTCAATACTTTTTTTAGCATTATGGTTCAAAACAAATTTGTCTTTTTTATCAGTTCCGGCAATCATAACAGTTCTGCTTAAAACATCAGAATATCGGGCAGCGTATTTTTGAAGATCTTTTTTCCTGTTTTTTAGTTTTCGGATAATTTCAGCAACCGTTTCATCCTGAACTTCTTTAGGCATATTTTTAAAAGCATTTTCGATGTCGCTGTCAGATAAATTTTCCTGAATAAATTTAGCCTGTTCAACCCATTCTTTTTCGCCTGATGTTCTTAAAAAAGCCAAATCCATTGGATATGGTTCTCTGCTCAGCCATTTCACATTGCCAATACGGTCTTTAAAAGTTCTCATGTGGCGAAGTGCCGGAATATTCATTAAAATAGAAAGCAAAGCACCATCATATTTTACAAAGGCCTGATCTCTGTCACGCGGAATTGGTCTGTAAATAACTTTGCCGTCTTTTTTAAATTCTGCCCAGCGCCATTGGTCACTGTGTCTGTCCCAGTCGCCAATTAATATATCAAACAAACGTGCTTTTATATATTCCTTTTCATCAACGCTGTATTTTTCATCTTTATGCAGGTTCAGCATCATATCATCAGTACCAATTATATTACTTGGATTTCCAAAGTTTTTGCCGTCTAAATGGTTATCAGCCGGCCTTTCTTCAACCATATAAAGCTGGTCTCCAAATCCGGCATTAAATTCTCCTAAACCATTTTGTTTTGGTACATAATATAAAATTGGATTAGTATGCAAAACACCAATTTTATCAGACATACTGCCAATTACAAACGGAGCGTATGGATGCGAAGTTGTATAAAAATCAAACAGGAAACTTTCTGTATAAGTATCTTCAAAATCATTTACCACATATTGATCTTTAAAAGCAACAGATTGTAAAAATACCGTTGCACTTTTTTTCATTCCTCGCAATACGAATTCACGTCCTTTTGGATCAGACATTCTTAAAGAAACAGATTGATGTCCGCCGCCTTCGCGAATAGGTTTCAGTCCGCCTTTTAAAGTATCTACAGTGGCTACTTTTACATCAATTGGCATACTGTAGTATTTTCTGTAATGCTGTCCGAACAGGAATTTATGAAACAAACTTTTATCGGTCATTTTAGCTGAATAGATAGAAGTGGTAATTCTTGAAGGAAACTTATTCGGAATATCCGAAGCCCAATTGATTTCTTTGGCTTTTATAATTTCTTTTTCAAAAAGCAGTTTCTCTTTATTATTTTCATTTCCATAAAAAGAAACTTTAGCATCGCCGCTTTTAAATAAAGTTAAAGTCGCGTAACCATTACCGCCATACGAAAAATCATTTTCGTTGATAGCTCTCGCTGCTTCAGATTTTGAACCGGCTCCGCTGATAATCTGCTGAATATTTTCTTTGCTGATATATTGTAAATTGTGATCGTGACCCGAAACTACAATTACATTTTTCTGTTTCTGCAAAAGCGTTTTAATTCGCTTGGCATAAATAGTATATTGTTTGTTTTGAATATCCTGAGGACTCACTCCAGAAGTTTTTCTCAGTAAATTGATGAAAGAACCAATTACAGGAAGCGGAATTTTTTTCTCTAACGGAAATAATTGCTTCTCTAACGAGAATTGTCCGCCATGCGTTCCGTTGCTCAGCAAAGGATGGTGAATGGCAAGAACAACTGTTTTTTCCTGATTTTTATTTAAGATATTTTCAAGTTCCTCAAAAAAAGCTTCTCTGGTTTTTATCTCGCAATTGTCGTTGATAGTGGGGTGATTATCCCAATCTTCCAGAAACCATTCACTGTCAATGGTTACTAACGTTGTAATGCTATCAATTTTGACATCTTCAATCGCACAGGATTTTCTTGGCAGAAATGCTTTTTTGTCATCTAGTTTTTTTGTCACAAAATCGGCCTGACTTTCGAGCCCCTTAATACCGCTGTACCAATCATGATTTCCGGGAATAAAAATGGTTTTGCCTTTATATCCTTTAGCCAGTTTTAACTGATTTTTGAGTTTGGTTTCTGCAAGTTCTTTATCTTCAGCATTTTTATCAGCCGGAAAACCTTTTGGATAAATATTATCGCCTAAAAAAAGCAGAGTCGATTTTTTACTGGCTTTTTTAAGCCTTTCATGCAGTAATTCTAATGTTTGCTGCGCCTGTTCTTCGTCAGCATTTCCGGCATCTCCAACAAGATAAAAAGTATGGGCAATTTTTATAGTATCTGTTGCGTTTTCAGTTTCGTTAGCACTCACGTTTTTTCCATATTGCGCTTTGTGCGTTGCACAGGAATAAATGAAAAGCAGTGTTATAATTGCTAATGAAAAGTTTTTAATCTTAGCAATAAAATGATTATCCAAAAACAATTTCATAATTTAGTGGTGTAAAAATATTCTTTATGAATTTAATAGAACAATCCGAAGATTTCGTCAGTAATTTACTCAAAGATAAACTTTCTAATTTATATTCTTATCATAATTTTAACCATACTTTCACAGTAGTTACAGCGGTTAAGGAGTTATGTAAAAAAGAAGATGTTGAAAGTGATGATAAAGAGGCACTTTTAGTGGCAGCCTGGTTTCATGACACTGGATATGTTGAAGGTTATGAAAACCATGAAAGCAAGAGTGTAAAAATTGCATCTGATTTTTTAAAAGAAAAAGGAAAATCAGACAAGTTTATAGAACTTGTTTCCAGCTTAATTCTGGCTACGGCTAAAGAATATGAACCTAAAACACATTTAGAAAAAATTATAAAAGATGCCGATTATGCTCATTTAATGGGAACTGAGTATACGACAACCTGCGAATTACTGCGTTTAGAATTAAAAAACACAGGAATAGTTAGTTTTACAAATGCGGAGTGGACAAAAGAAAATCTGAATTTTTTATTAAATAAACACAGGTTCTATACGGACTATGCTTTAAGAAAATGGCAGCCTTTAAAAGAAAAAAACCTGCTTTTGATTCAGAAAAAAATAAACAAACAAGAATTAAAAGCTGCTGCAGCAATTGAAGAAGACAATAAAAAGAAAGACAAAGAAAAACCAGAACGCGGTATCGATACTTTGTTTCGTGTAACGCTTGGAAACCATACTCGTTTAAGCGGTATTGCCGATAGTAAAGCGAATATTTTATTGTCTGTAAATGCAATTATTATTTCGATCGCACTTTCTACAATTATTCCAAAACTTGACAGTCCAAAAAACGCACATTTGGTTGTGCCGACATTTATTATGCTGATGTCGAGCGTTATCACAATTATTTTTGCGATTCTTTCTACAAGGCCAAAAGTAACTTCGGGATTTTTTACACGTGATGATGTTGAAGCCAGAAAAGTCAATTTGATGTTTTTTGGAAATTTCTATAAAATGCCTCTTGAAGATTACGATTGGGCAATGAATGAAATGATGAAAGACCGCGATTATCTTTATTCGACCATGATTAAAGATTTGTATTACCTTGGATTGGTTTTACAGCGAAAATATAATCTGCTGAGAATTGCTTACAACTTTTTTATGTTCGGATTAATTATAACTGTAATTTCATTTGTAATTGCTTTTAAGTCGATTTAGTTTTCAAACTAGTCTCTTACATATAGCTCAAAATACAGAAAGCTTTGTCGAAGTTTAAAACTTTGACAAAGCTTTTTTAATATTAGATAGAAACTGCTATGTTTATTTAAACAAACGAAGCCCAACTATTTAGTTGAGCTCATCTAATAAATCCTGATAGGTGATTTTTTTCATTTTTGAAGCATTGGTGTTGTTAATCACCTTTACACGAATTGCTTTTAAACCAGAAACTCCCTGAAGATCTTCTACTTCAAATTGTTCTATTGAAGGTTCAAGAATCTTTTTGTGCTGTAAATATTTAATGTATTTTAAATACTCAGCTTCTTCACTATTTTGAGAATAAACAATTGTAATTTTCTCTTTTTCAGTAATACGTTCGTTAGTTCCTTTAATATGCGATTTATCGATACGTTTTTTTACAACTTCATATCTGGCATTATACGTTCCGTCAACATCAAAACGTTTTTCATCCATTCTAAAACGAATAGAAAGCGGAGAACTAAAAACTAAAATCAGCGACGTAACATCCAATTCATACGGAAGCGATTCTTTAAGCTGATGATGTTCTAATTCCATTTCGCATAAAGTCTGTAACTGCCATAAACGCAGATTATGCAGGTACATAATGTCAAATGGTTTTGTTGGCGAAATCGATGCCCCAATGTATAAATTATGTTCAACACCATCAGTTTTAAAACGCTCGTAATAATGCGGATAAATCTGCTGTGCTTCAACTTGTTTTTTATCTAAAACCGAAGCCAGTTTTTTATTGATAATTGACATTGCATTGTCAAATTTCTTTCTTTCCTGATAGAACATTCCCGTTTTTTCATCCAGACTTTCAAAATACAATTCCTCTAACTTTTCGTTTTTAGCATTGCTTTTTGTGTTTTTCAGGATCGGGTGAATTTCTTCTTCAATATAACGCTGAATATGTTGTTCCATATCTGCTTTCAGCGGAAAATCTAATTCACTTCTAAGCGATTCTAATTCAAATTTTCTTTGTTCTAAAAGTACCAGATTAGAATTTGGGTCCTGATTGTCGAAAATTTCCAACAAGGCAGTCAATTGATTTTTTAAATCAATTTTAACCGTTTCATTTCTATGTTCAGAAGAACCTTTAATATCTATTTGACCATATAAAGGGAATACATTTTTAAATACGATTTCCTTAAAAATGTAATCTTTAGTATGGCTTATATTTTGAAAGTAATTTTGTGACTCTTTTCTAAATTTCCAATACACACTTGGGTGAATTGTTGTGTACTCACGCTGAATAATCGCTTCAATCTGATGCTGCATATCAGTATTGTAACGATCGATGGTATCAGTTAAATACGGTAAAACCAAATCTAATTTTATTGCATTTACACTGTTTAAATCTCTAGGGTTTTCAGAAACCAATTCGACAATTCCTAATAAATGATCGTCTTTAATTACCGGAGCAAAAACACAGCTTTGAATACCTTGTTTAAGCAAATGCTCGCCAAGTTTTTTATTACTGGATTCTTCAATGAATTTTTTAACGTTCGAAATTACAAAAGGTTCTTTGTTATCCAGAAGATTCTCGAATGAACAGCCAAAGAAAGCATTTTTGCAATCCATTTCCTGATCTGATTTCAAAAGATAACTTTCCATATGATTATCAAACTTCATTGGTCTGATAAACTTTTCTTCTTCAGGATTGTAAATTATAAAACCCACTTTTAAACTTGGAATTTTAAAAATAGATCTAAAGATATTTTCTACAATATCTGTAGAAGTTACTCTTGTATTATCTGGTTTTAATAAATTACTTTTTAAAGTCGAAATAGCACTTTCTGTAGTAGCATCAAATAAAGAAACAATTCCAAAACCTTTTAAAATCCAGCTTCCCGGAGGAAATTTAGATTTCCATAAATCAATATCATTGTAATTGTCTATTAATTGATCGATGTCATCTTGTGAAAGCTCTACTGATTTTTCGGTAGGAATAATTTCCATGAAATCAGCATTGTACATGATTCTATAATGTCTTTCTACACCTTCTTCATCAGGAATATCATAGAAAAAAGGTTTACTGAAATCTACATTTTGATTGTAATGATATGCCAAAATCAAACAACAGTTGTTTACATAAAACTGATGATCATCAAAATCACGAATTTCCATATAAAATTCATCTCCCGCATTACGCAGAATTTTTTTGAAACGTTCTGTATAATTAAACGAGATGTTTTGAAACGGAATTGTAATTGCTTTTATTTCGTTGTGAGTCAGAGCCGTTGGAAATAAATCAGCAGCTATATTTTTAATTAAAGCTTCATTGTTTCGAATAGAATTAAGATCACGAATTCCGGTTCTAAATTCCGGAAAAGCTTCAATTTCTTTTAAAATGGCTTTGGCATAGTTAGATCGGTAATCAACATCAGATAAAGCAATTTCTTCAAAAGATTCAATTAGTTTATGAAATGAGATTATCGTTTCGAAAGGACTTTCTTTAGGTACGTGTCGATCCATCTGATAATTTTTTTTTGAAATACAAAATTAAGCATAAATTAAGAATCAACAGCATTTTACAATTTGTTTCGCTTATAGCTTCATAGACACAAACCCTTGTAAATGGGCGTTTTTCAAACCGCTTAATTATTTTAACTAAAAATTAACAACAATAATAACGGAACGATCGTTCCGTTATTATATCTTTGTACCATAATAATTGAATAATCAATAACTTAAATAACAAATAAAATGAAAAATTTAGAAAACAAAGTAGCTATTGTAACAGGTGGAAATAGTGGAATTGGGTACGCTGCTGCTGCCGAATTAGCATCAAAAGGTGCAAAAGTAATTGTAACAGGAAGAAACAAAGAAGCTTTGGCAAAAGCTGAAACTGAATTAAATGTTACCGGAATTGTGGCAGATCAATCTGATTTAAAATCTATTGACAATTTAGTAGAAGAAGTAAAAGCAAAATTCGGGAAAGTTGATATTTTATTCCTGAATGCAGGAATTGCTGCTTTTGCTCCGGTAGACTCAGCTTCAGAAGAACATTATGACAGTATAATGAATGTAAACGTAAAAGGAGTTTATTTTACAGTTCAAAAAGTACTGCCAATTTTAAATGACGGAGGTTCTATTATTTTTAATACTTCTGTAAATGCTCAATTAGGAATGCCGGGTTCAAGTGTATATGGAGCAAGTAAAGCAGCAGTTTTATCATTAAACAGAATATTTGCTGCCGAATTAGCTTCAAGAAAAATCAGAGTTAATGCAGTTTCTCCTGGCCCAATCGAAACTCCTTTGTATGGTAAAGTAGGTTTAGAAAAAGAAGAAGTAGAAGGTTTAGGAGCAGCTTTGGGAGAAAAAATCTTATTGAAACGTTTTGGTCAGGCTTCTGAAGTTGCAAAAACAATTAGTTTTCTTGCTTCTGATGATTCATCATTCATTACAGGAACAGAAATTGTTGTCGACGGCGGACTTACTGTAAATACAGTATTATAATTTTTTTTGACTTATTCAGGAACGATTGTTCCGTATTTGTAATATCTTTGTAAAGAATTTAATTTGAATATCATGGCTAGAACGAAAGAATTTAATGAAGATCAGGTTTTAGATAAAGCAATTGAAATTTTTTGGCACAAAGGTTATAACGGAACTTCTGCTCAGGATTTGGTAAATCATTTAGGATTAAGCCGTTCGAGTTTGTATGATACTTTTGGAGATAAACAGAAACTGTTTGCCAGAGCTTTAAAAAAATATCATGATGAAAATTACATTAAGATTAAAGAAATACTCGAAACGGCCACAAATATAAAAGAAACACTTAGCGTAATTTTTAAGCTGGCTGTAGTAGAAAGTCTCGAAGACCGAATTACTAAAGGTTGTTTTATGGTAAATTCAGCTGTAGAACTTGCTATGCATGATGCTGATATCGCAAAAATTGTAAACGATAACCGAAAAATCATGGAAGAAGTTTTTTATATGGCTGTAAAAAAAGGGCAGGAGCTGGGACAGATTTCGTCTAAGCAAGAAGCCAGATCTTTAGCTCGTTTTATTTTTAACAATTACTCCGGAATAAGGGTTTTGGCGAGAGCAGGCGAGAGAGACAAACAAGTTTATGATGATATTTTAAAATCGATTTTCGCATTGTTTTAGAAAATCAATTTCAATAAAAAACGGCAGTTACATTTGTAACTGCCGTTTTTTGTTTTAAGTAAGTAATAGAAAATGAAAACTTCTTAGCTTTTTTCTTCTTTATTGAAATACACTAAGTAGTAATACATTTGTTTTTCTTCATCCCAGCCTTTTTCAACAAATTTTTCTGCACTTTCAGGGTTAATAAAATCCATTTTAATTTGAATATGTGTATCCAGATTAATAACGTTTTTAATTGATTTTCTAGCGTCAGAAACTGCTGCGTTTGCAATAGGGAATGAGGTTACATCTTCGATGCTGTATTTTTCTCCTTTATCAACTTTGTAGTTTTTGAATTCAGGAATTAATTCAGGATTGTCTAATACTTCATTCAAGAAATTCTGCTCTTCAAACTGATCGTTTTTAGCGAAATAATTCACAGATCGGTTCATAAACATTACTTCCTCTTTCTTGTCTTCAGCTGGCAAAACAACGTCTTTTGCGAAGTTCTGGCAGAATTTTAAATATTTTTTAGTGATGAAATTTTCATCTTCAAAAGCGTCTACAGACAAAAAGTGCTCTAACCAGTAACGTGCATCATAACGGTTGCTGTCTACAGTCAGGATTTTGTATCCTTCTTCTTTTTTGTAGTTAAAAATTAAACATCCTTTGTCTAGTTTGCTCAGGTTAATTCCTTGCTGCAAGATCATTTCCAGGTTGCTTCCGTTTTCTTCAAACTGTAAAAAGTCGGCTTGTAACTCACTTTTAAAAATTCCAATTGCATCAACAACATTGTTATCAATACTCAGATTTGTTAAATAAGTAACATAAACCTCTCCGTTTTTAATGTGCGGGTGATTTGACTGCTCGTATAAATGTTTTGTGATTTTTTTAGAAACCTCATGAACATTAGCCGGATTAGCAAAAATTTCAGTTGCATATTTAAACATGTCGTTGTAGTCCAAGTCCACTTCGTGTGCAAACTGATAATAGTTTTCTTCTTTCTCTCTAAAAGGCTTAAAAAAGAATTCTTTTATCAAAGGAACAATCTCATCATTTAAATTAAATGGCTGCTCTGATAAAAAAATAGCCTCATTACGGCTTTTGTTTCCCACGCGGTGTATTGCCAGCGTGTCGATGTGGGTGTTGAAAAGATTAATCATGTGTTTATAGGTTCAGAGTTGCAGAGGTTCAAAGGGACAAAGGTTATTTTCTGTCTTTTATTCTTCGAATAAAAGAACTTAACATTCGTTCTAATTCTCTGCTTTCTCCATTAATTTTATTGAATTGATTCTCCGTTATGTATTTTAAATTGAATGAAATTTCAAGCTGAGTCTGCATTTCGAATAAGGATGAAATAGAAATATTTAAAAATCTCAGATAATCATTATTCCCATCTCTGCCATAACCTTCAGCAATATTACTCGGTATTGATATTGAACATCTTCTGATTTGTGAAGATAGTCCATAAATTTCTTCTTTCGGAAATGAATTGGTTAATAGGTAAATTTCGGTAACTAAGTTCATTGATTTTTGCCAAATCAAGAGGTCTCTAAATGTTTTCATTTATGTATTTAAAAATTAAACACAAAAATAAAAATATTCTTACATTTTAAAATCAAAGATTTTAAAATAAAAACCTCTGAACCTTTGCCTCTTTGAACCTTTGTACCTAAGGAAAACTAATTCCAATTCTCCTCAAATCCATAATCCTCGAAACTGTCATCTCCTTCGAACATGTCTAGATCGTCTTCATCTAGGTCGTCTTCAAATTCTCCGTAGATATCGTTGTGCATATCATCAGCTTCAAAGTTTTTTTCAAGAGCTTCGTCTGGCATTTCACCATGAGAAAATAAAGTTTCCGGGTAAGTTGCTCCAACAGCTTCATCTTCAACAGCAGCTAATTCTACTAAGAAAGTCCACATGCTGATGAAATCGTAAACGTAGATAATCTTTGTATTTTGTTTATCTAAAATACTAGACAACGGATAATCGTTCATGGTTCTTATTTCGCCAGGAACATCTCCTGTATCAAAAAGAGGAATTTCATCTTCCTGATTCCAAGTTTCATCACAAGTATAGAATGAAGCCACTTCAGATCCGTCAAAACCAAAAGCGTTGAAGATTGCATTGTGTAAATCTTCAAGAGTATCGTCTTCAAGAATTGCAATGTCTCTAAAAATATCTTCTTCGGCGTCTAGAATTACTCTAAATTTATAAACCATAATCTTTGTTTTTATTGAGAGGTCAAAGGTAAAATATAAAAAACGAAATCCGAATTGTGAATTACGATTTGTTGAAAAGATTTTTTCATTTTTCTGATTAAGTCTGTCAACTGTCAGGCTGAATGGAGTCAAAGCCCTAATCCAACAAGAAAGCCCTTCGACTTCGCTCAGGGTGACATACGATAGCAGAAAATTATCTTCCCGTCAATCTTTTTCTAATTTTATGATAATGTTTGTGATAGGTGCTGTGGCTAGGATAGCTTCTGCTTGAAGTCATATTGTTAAAAACCAAGGCCGTTAAAAGTAAAATCATAACTCCTGTAAAAACAGGCGAAAGCACATACATATAACCTAAAGCTTTTACTTTTTCGGTACCAATAACAGCAATTAAAGCCGTTGCTCCTCCAGGTGGATGAAGTGTTTTGGTAATCTGCATTAGAATTATGGCGATTGAAACCGCCAGCGGTGCCGCGATATACATAATATCCGGAACCAATTTATTTACGGTTACGCCAACAAGAGCGGAGATAACATGTCCGCCAACTAAATTTCTTGGCTGAGAAAAAGGGCTCTGGATAATTCCGTAAACTAAAACACTTGAAGCTCCAAAAGAGCCAATTAAATAAACGGCATCGCTTCCGGAAAAATGCATCGATTGAACGTAAGCCAAAATTCCTATTCCAACGAAAGAACCTAAAAATGACCAAAAGTGTTCTTTATAATCAATTAAAGTTTCTTTGTAAAGGATGTAACGTGTTTTGCGATAGCTTCTTTTTATTTTTTCAGTTGGCATTATTGTGGTATTATATTTTACTCGTTATGCTTTTAAATATACTTTGCTGTATGTTTTTAATCTTCAGATTTTATGATTAGTTTGAAATTATTTAGTCAAGCTTGGAGCGTAACTGTATACTGTATACGGATAAATTGTTTTTGCAGTATATTTTGAAATTAAACAAACGGCAAGAATTGGTAAAAACAAAGTATAGTCGTTTGTTAAACCGCAAACCAAAAAGATTGCGGTAAAAGGTGCGTGAATGCTGGCGCTTAAAACGGCAGCCATTCCGAGAATCATAAAATTGACCGGAATTACATTTACATGAAAAAAGCTGTTTAAAACCGAAGCCAGTAATAATCCTAAAAAAGCTCCGATGAATAAACTAGGTGCAAAAACACCTCCGTCGCCTCCTGAAGCCAATGTAATGGATGTAACTATAGGTTTTAAAATTAATATTGCAATAAAAGTCAGTGCTAAAGTTATGGTTAAAGGAAGCTGAGATGAAGTTCCAAAAATTCCTTTGATAGCATGATATCCTTCTCCGTATAATTGAGGGAAAAAGAATAGCGAAATACTTAAAACAGCTGAACCAATAATGATTTTATAATAATGCGTATCGATTTTTCCGAATTGAGACTTGAAGAATAAAACACATTTAGTTAAATAAACCGAATTCATTCCCGCCAAAATTCCAAGAAGAATAAAATATGGAATTGCTTTTAACTGCCAGGATACAATTGAAACCGCAAATAAAGGTTCTTCTTTTAAAATGGTAAGTAAACCAAAAGCAATTGAAACAGCAATTAAATTAGAGATAACAAAAGCTCGTGTCACTTTTCGTGAAATTACTTCAAAAGCAAACAAAACTCCCGCAATTGGACTGCTGAAAAGTGCCGTAACTCCAGCTGCTACACCCGCACAAATTAATTCAGTTTTGTACTGGCGGAAAACATTTTCTTTTTCATGGGCAACAGAACCAATCGTTGCCGTTGCAACAACTGTTGAAACTTCAATTCCGGTTGAGCCTCCAAAAATAACCGTTAATAATCCGTTTATAAAGTGTGATGGAATTTTATAAGAAGGAAGATTTTTAGATTTTGAAGCTGTACTTTCAAAAACTTCTTTGATGCCTTTATTTTCTTTTTTCTTAAAAAGATATTGTCTCAGGAAGTAAATTATTGATAATCCAAAAACCGGAAAAATGATATAAAATACAGGATGAACCGATACTTCGTGAAAGAAGATTTCTTCGTAATATTCGGTTATTTTTTTAAGTGATATTCCGAGGAAAGCTGAAAGAAAGCCAATTAAAATAGAAACAATAACTAATTTTCGGAATTTGATAAATTGATGATTTTTTTTGATTTGCGCCGTTTTGTTCATCAGAAGTAAATTTGAATCCGCACTTTTTTTATGCGGATTACAAAATTAAGCATCAAATTCGGTTTTTTATAGGAAATCTTCAATTTAGTGTGTTAAAATCGATATAAACAGGAAAATTCTTTCCATTTAAGTTTAGCTTTAAAAGTACTAGACGCAAAGTTTTTTCTCATGTTTGTCATTTCGATGAAGGAGAAATCTTCGCAAGAAACTCTACCAATATTAGTGATTTTGCTTGAGGATTTACTCGTAAAGATTTCTCCTTCGAAATGACAAACTCTACTTACTTAATTATAGCGATAAATGAGAAAGCTTTGTCTCTTTGTCTCTCTGCACCTTTGAACCTTAACTATCTCTCATAAAACTCAATAGGCAGTAAATCAGGATCAGCAATAAAAGTGAAACGTTTGTTTGTAGTTTCATCAATTCTTATCGGTTCTGATTCAATGTTTTTTGAGGTTAAAAAAGCAACAGTTTCATTTAAATTAATTACTTCAAAAGCTAAATGACGTAATCCAACGGCTTCTGGACGTGAAGGACGTTTTGGAGGATCAGGAAAAGAGAATAATTCTATAACGTAAGAGCCGTTTAAAGCCAAATCTAATTTATAAGACTGGCGTTCTTCACGATAGATTTCGCGGATAATCGTTAAGCCTAAAATCTGAGTATAGAAATGTTTCGATTTTTCGTAATCAGAACATAAAATGGCAATATGGTGAACTTTATTAAGGGTAAGCATTATTTTTTTGTTTCAGATTCCTGATTTAGTTTTCGAATTACTTTTGCGGGATTTCCAACTGCCAGCGAATTGTCTGGAATATCTTTGGTAACTACAGATCCGGCTCCAATAACACAGCCTTTACCAATTGTAACTCCGGGACATATAACAGAATTGCCGCCAATCCAGCAGTCATCACCAATTGTAACCGGATAAGCATTTTCCAGTGATTTTCTTAATTCAGCGTCAAGCGGATGCGAAGCCGTGTAAATTTGAACATTGGGCGCGATAAACACATTTGATCCAATATTTACAGGAGCGCAGTCTAAAACCACACAGTTGACATTAAAATATACATTTTCTCCGCAAAAAATATTATAACCATAATCACAATGAAAAGGGGGTTCGATGTAAAAACCAGCTCCGGTATTCGGAATCAGTTCTTTTAGAATTTCTTTTGCTTTTTTGGTAACTCTGTATTCTTTTACGTTTAGACTGTGAAGGAGATTTTTAGCGTTTCGGCGTCCTTTTACCAATTCAGGATCAAAGGCGTTATAATATTCGCCAGAGATCATTTTTTCTTTTTCAGTTTTCATATTGTGTATTACATTTTCGTCTTGGCGATCTTATCCTGTATTTTTGTGATTTCCTTACATTCCGTATTCATCTGCATTTAAGGATTTTGCCAGATTATCATCGTATTTTGTTTCGGTTTCCTGAGCAAATCCTGCAGAACTTAGTCCAAAAAGAAAGAAAATTAAAAGTGACTTTTTCATTATTATGAATTTTTAAAGCAGTTTCTTTAAAATAACAATCTGTCCTAAATGATACACATCATGCTGAATAATTCCATGCAGATGTTCATAATAACTGTGACCGTTATTAACGTATATTTTTGCCAGATCGGCATCATCAAAATCTTCAAAAAATGCATTCCATGATTCTTGTGATTTTGCTAAGGTTTGAAGAGACTGTTCCCAAGCAGCTTCAGAGGGATCTAAAACGGGAACAAAATAATTATGATCCGGAGTTTTAGTTACTTCGCCCTGCATTCGCTCTAAAATGTTTCTTCTCCACTGTATCAAATGATTCACAATTTCCCAAATCGTATTAAGATTAGGGTTTATTTTTTTGTATGCTTGTTCTGCCGTGACATTTTTTAAAGTATTGTCCAGGTTCACTTCCAGCCAAGGATTTCCATTGTAAATGGACTGATATAAATTTGAAATTCTGGTGCTTTCTGACATAAATGGTAATTTTTTAGAATTCCTAGCTAAGATACAAATTAGTCATTTACAACTCATCCTTAAAAATCTACAATTGGGTTATTATATATTTTTTAACAGGAAATGTTAAAATACATTTGCCTCATCAAAAACCAATATCATGAAAACCAGAATTACTTTTATTTTATTATTAATTAGCACTTTTACTTTTGCTCAAAATATTATTTCAGGTAAAGTAGTAGATCAAAAAGGAAAACCGGTTGCCGGTGCAAATATTTATTTAGACGGAACTTACGACGGAGCTACAAGTTCTGAAACAGGAGAGTTTTCTTTTGAAACTACAGAAACGGGTAACAAATTTTTAGTAGTAAGCTTTTTACTTTTCGAAACTTTCAAACAGGAAATTGATGTTGCCAATTATAAAGATCAAACGGTTAAATTAAGAGAAAACATAAATGCTCTGGATGCAGTTGTTATTACAGCCGGAACTTTAGAATCTGGAGACAAAGCAAGAGTTTCGGTTTTAAAACCGCTGGATATTGTTACAACTGCCGGTTCTGCTGGAAATATAGTGGCCGCTTTACAGACTTTACCAGGAACACAAAGTGTTGGTGAAGACGGACGTTTATTTGTACGTGGTGGTGAAGCGAGCGAAACGCAGACTTTTGTTGACGGAATTCGTGTAGCACAGCCTTATGGAGCAACAACAAACAATTTACCAACCAGAAGCCGTTTTTCTCCTTTTTTATTCAGCGGAATAGCATTTTCTACTGGGGGGTATTCGGCAGAATATGGTGAAGCTTTGTCAAGTGTTTTACTTTTAAATACGCAGGATGAGGCAGATCATGAAAAAACAGATATTGGATTAATGACTGTTGGTTTGAGTTTAGGAAATACTCAAAAATTCAAAAAAAGTTCTTTGAGTGTAAATATGGCTTATATCAATCTGGCGCCATATCAGGCAGTAATTCCTCAAAATGTAAAATGGAACAGCCCTTATCAGTCACTTGGCGGTGAAACGGTTTACAGATACAATTTTACAAACGGAATTTTCAAACTGTATGCCTCTTTTGATTCTGAAAGATTCGATTTGAACCAGAAAAATGTGAATTTCGAAAACCCAATCAGAACAGATTTAAACAACAATAACTTTTACTTAAACTCATCTTATAAAGGAACTTTTGGAACAGGCTGGCAGTTAACATCTGGAATAAGCTACGGTTACAGCAAAAACAAAATCAAATACGATATTAATGATGTTGACAGCAATGAAAATGCAGCTCAGTTAAAATTGAAATTGCAGAAAAAAATCTCAAATCATTTTAAACTGTCTTTTGGTACAGATTATTTCATTACAAAATTCAATGAAAATTTTAATGATAACGTTTCTATTGATGTTTCAAATGGTTACGATTCTAACATTTTTGCCGCTTATACAGAAGCAGATATTTTATTCTCTAAAAATCTGGCAATGAAAGTAGGTTTTAGATATTCTAATAATAGTTTACTAAACGAAAATAATATTGCACCAAGAGCTTCATTAGCTTATAAAGTGTCAAAAACCAGCCAGTTTTCATTTGCTTACGGAGATTTTTCGCAGACACCAGTTGTAGACTACATTAAGTATTCAAAATACCATCAGTTTGAAAGTGAAAAAGCGAGACACTATATTTTAAATTATCAGTTTACTCAGCCGGGACAAACTTTTAGAGCAGAGGCTTATTATAAAGATTACAGCAATTTAGTTCAATACGATACAAGAGATATTCAGTACAATTCAGTTTTCAATAATAACGGTTCAGGTTACGCAAAAGGATTAGATATTTTTTGGAGAGACAGTAATTTGTACAAAAATTTAGAATATTGGATTTCATATTCATACATCGATTCAGAAAGACAATACAAGAATTTTCCAACTATGGCAACCCCAAGTTTTGTAGCCAATCATAATTTATCTGTTGTAACAAAATATTTTATTACAGACTGGAAATCACAAATCGGATTCACAAATAGTTTCAGCACAGGACGTCCGTACAACGATCCAAACCAGACACAATTTATGAACGGAAAAACAAAATCATACAATAACTTGAGTTTTAACTGGGCGTATTTATTAACCACACAAAAAATCCTTTATTTCTCAGTTTCGAATGTTTTAGGAACTCAAAATGTTTTTGGATACGATTATGCAAAAGTACCAGACGCCAGCGGTGTTTATCAAAGACAAGCTGTTGTTCCAACTGCTGACAGATTCTTCTTTATTGGTTTCTTCTGGACCATCAGCCAGAATAAAAATGAGAATCAGTTGAAGAATCTTTAAAAAAGGGACAAAGAGGCAAAGGTTCAAAGGGACATAGTCTTTGAGAATAAATAAAGAAAAACCTCTGAACCTTTGTGCCTTTGAACCTCTGTCTCTCAAAAAGAAACAATTCAGTAACCAAAATCAACAACTCAGCAGCATTTAATTTTAAAAGACTAAAAACCAGTATACTTTTGAAGTGTTAATTAAAAAGGAACAAAGAAACAAAGTGACAAAGATTCAAAGTTTTTTGAACATTAGTAATGAGAAAAACGAACCTCTGAACCTTTGCAACTCTGAACCTTTAAACCTTAAAAAAAGAGTTTTAATCATCAACAAAAAAAACTTAGAACAAAAAAAACTTAGAACAAAAAAAACTTAGAACCTTAGCAGCTCAGAATCTTAGAACCTTAAAAAAAAATAGAAATCATGACCAAAATTATTACAATAACCATTTTATTTATCTGCAGCTTAATGTCTGCTCAAAATGTAAAATTAACTGTTGCTGTTTCGGGTTTAAAAAACAATACAGGAATTGTTAAAGTAGGATTATATAATTCAGAAGGGACGTTTCTTAAAACAACTTACAAAAGCCTTAATTCTGAAATTGTAAATAATAAAGCAGTTGTAACTTTTGATAATCTTCCTGCTGGAGAATATGCCATCTCGACTTATCATGATGAAAACATCAACGGAAAACTTGACAGAAATGCAATGGGAATTCCATCTGAAGAATATGCAGCTTCAAACAATGCAAAAGGATTTATGGGGCCGCCTTCGTATAAAGATGCTAAATTTGATGTCAGTAAAGATTCAAAAATCGAAATTCAATTCTAGATATATAACTAATCCATATAAACAAACCATTAAATAACTTATAAAATGAAAAAAATCATCACTTTAATCGCATTATTTGTAGTAGTAATAAGTTCAGCTCAAACACAGTTTGAACAAGGAATGACCAAAGCTTTCGGACTTTGGAAAGAGGGAAAAAATGCAGAAGCTTCGGCATTATTTGAAAGAATTGCTGCTGCAGAAAAAAACAGTTATTTGCCAAATTATTATATTGCCCTAATCAATACAACAGCTGTTTTTACTGAAAAAGACAAAACTAAAATTGATCTGCTGTTAACAAAAGCACAGGATGCATTAGATGTAGAGTTTATTAAAGATCAAAACAATGCAGAATTGTATGTATTGCAGGCTTTAATTTATACAGGATATGTTGTAGCTGACCCAATGACAAACGGAATGAAATATTCTGGTAAAGTGATGGAAGCTTATGCAAAAGCAAAAGCGATCGATCCTAATAATCCAAGAGCGGTTTTTGGAGAGGCAGATTATCAGTTAGGAGGAGCAAAATGGACAGGTGTTGATACAAAACCATTATGTGCGCAGGTTGATAAATCTATTGAACTTTTTGCTACTTTTAAACCAGCTACTCCTTTTTCTCCAAAATGGGGATTAGACAGAGCTTTAGAAATCCAAAAAACTTGTAAATAATTTAATTCAAAAGAAATAATGACTTTAAAACCAAATCTACTTAAGGCGTTGTTAGTAGGCGGAATCGTTTTTCTATTCTCCTTCCTGATTCGTTTTGCTTCATTTGGAACAGCAATTTTCAACAATAACCTGTACATATTTTTCTTGTACTGTATGCTTTACAGTGTTGTGTTGTATATTGTAAATGCTTCTCTATTTGTGTATTTAGATAAGGTTTTTAAAGACAGCAGATTTTCTAATAAAAGAATTTTTATAGGTTTTGTAAGTTCATTTGTTGTTTCGATTTTCGTTGTTTTTCTCCTTCGGGTTTTTACAAATGTAGTAATTGAAAGACGATCTATTTTAAGTTTTCTGGCTAATGAAGAAGCTTCTACATATATAGAAAATGCGGTTATCGCTTTTATTATTCTGTTAGGATTTCATGCCTTACATTTTTACAAGGCATACCAGGAAAATAAAGTTATACAGCAAAAGATTATTGCGGGAACGGCAAATGCTAAATTCGAAAGTTTAAAAAATCAAATCGACCCGCATTTTCTTTTTAACAGCTTAAATGTTCTAAGCTCTTTGATTGAAGAAAACCCGGACAATGCGCAGCGGTTTACAACATCTTTATCTAAAATTTACAGATATGTTCTGGAACAGAAAGATAAAGAACTGGTATCTGTAGAAGATGAATTGTCGTTTGCAAAAACATATATGAATCTGCTTAAAATGCGTTTCGAAAACAGTTTGTTTTATGAACTTCCAACAGAAAACATAAATCCTGATGCTAAAGTAGTGCCGTTGTCCTTACAGCTTTTGCTTGAGAATACAGTGAAACACAATGTAGTGAGTGAACAAAAACCATTACATATTCGAATTTTTGTTGATAAAGATTATTTGGTTATACAAAATGATCTTCAGAAAAAAGAAGTTTTGCAGGATAGACAAGGTGTTGGACTGCAGAATATTGTAAATCGTTACGGAATTATAACCGATAGGAAAGTGATGATTCAGCAGGATGAAAAAAACTTCTCCGTCAAAATTCCAATTTTAACTAAACAAATAACCGTCATGGATGTAAGTGCAGAATATAACGACGAAGCAAAAGCTTATTACAGAGCTAAAAAAAGAGTCGAAGAATTAAAAGGATTTTATGGAAATGTGATTTCATACTGTTGCGTAATTCCGTTTTTAGTGTTTATTAATTTAAGATTTTCACCGGGATTTCAATGGTTTTGGTTTTCAGCTTTAGGCTGGGGATTTGGAGTAGCCATGCATGCTTTTAAAGTTTTTGGTTACAGTTCTGACTGGGAAGAAAGAAAGATTAGAGAAATTCTGGAAAAAGAAAACAATCAAAAAAACTGGAAATAATTATGGGACCTAATTATACAGAAGCAGAACGTTATTATCAGGCTCAAAAGAGAGTCAAGAAAATAAGAGAATTCTATGAGCATTTAACAGTATATGTTTTAGTTAACCCAATTGTAATAGTGGTAAATTATATGACTTCGCCGGGATATTTGTGGTATATATGGTCTTTGATGGGGTGGGGAATAGCAATAATTTTACACGGACTGCAGGTTTTTAGTTACCCGCCTTTCTTCAATAAAAAATGGGAAGAAAGAAAAATTAGAGAAATTCTGGAAAAAGAAAATCAAAAATTTGAAAATAAAGATGGAAACAGATTTTAATACAAATAATGAACAAAAAGAACTTCAGGATTTAGCAGTAAAAAAAGTTCATAAGCTAAAGTCATTTTACAAACATACATTTCTATATATCATTGGTCTGACTTTATTTTTATTGAAAGAATATTCACAACTGCCTTTAAATTTCTTTCCAATTCAGTTTTTAAATCCTGTAGTAGTTATTATCTGGTCGGCAGTTTATATAGGTTCTGCAATTGACGTCTTTGTTTCTTTTAAGATTTTTGGAAAAGAATGGGAAGAACGCAAATTAAAAAGTCTATTAGAAAAGAAAAATAAAACACAAAAATGGGAGTAATTATGGAAATGAATTTTAATGAAGAAGATAAATACTTTTTAGCCAAAAAGAAAGTCGAAAGAATTAAAGGATTTTATGGAAATCTAGTTGCTTATGTACTGGTAAATGCAATTTTGATTTTTATTAATTTATATACTTCACCAAAATATTTATGGTTTTTCTGGCCCTTGATGTGGTGGGGAATTGGAGTTGTTTTTCATGGATTAAAAGTTTTTGAAGTTTTTCCAGTTCTTGGAAAAGACTGGGAAGAAAGAAAAATTAAAGAATTCATGGAAAAAGAAAAAGAGAATAAAAATAAGTGGACATAATTAAAGATAAAGACATGGGACGTTTTAGAAGAAGAATGTATGAACAATACGGACAGGAGTTCAGCTCAGATGAAAGTTATAATAATGCTTACAGAAAAGTAAAAAGACTTAGAGGATTTTATTCGCATTTAAGAGTTTATATATTTGTAAATATTATTGTTATTATTGCCAATTTAAATAAAGAACTTTTTACCGAAGGAATTCACTCAAGCGGTTTAACGGATTGGCAGACTTACTCTACGGCATTTTTCTGGGGAATTGGTCTAGCTGCACACGGATTATCAGTTTTTGGGCGTGATATTTTCTTCAGTTCAGACTGGGAGCAGAAAAAAATCCAAAAATACATGGAAAAAGAAGCTGCAAATACCAATAAATGGGAGTAATTTTGATTTAATTTTTTTTCAAATTTTACAATATATAAATGGTCACATTAATTATAGAAGACGAAAAACCCGCAGCGAGACTGCTGCAAAGAAAACTTGAAAAGTTAGATGTTACAGTAGAAACGATGCTTCATTCAGTTGAAGAATCGGTAGAGTGGTTTTCAAAGAACCAGCATCCGGATTTGATTTTTTTGGATATTCAGCTGTCAGATGGTTTGTCGTTTGAAATTTTTGAGAAAATAGATATCAAAAGCGCAATTATATTTACAACAGCATACGATGAGTATGCTTTAAAAGCTTTTAAATTAAACAGTATTGATTATCTTTTAAAACCAATTGATGAAGATGATCTCGAAGCTGCAGTTACAAAATTTAAATCAAGAATTCCTAAAGCTCCTGCTGAAAATTCAAACATGCAGTTAGATTTTGAGCAGATTCGCCAGATGTTGTCAAATCCGTTTGAGAAAACATATAAAAAGCGTTTTACAGTTAAAATTGGGCAGCATTTAAAAGTAATAAACACAGAAGAAATCGAATGTTTTTTTAGTGAAAACAAAGGAACATACATTCATACTTTTGAAAACCGTGATTATTTAATCGATTCTACTTTAGAAATTCTGGAGCAGGAACTAGACAAAAAGGATTTCTTTCGCGTAAGCAGAAAATTTATTGTTCCATTAAAAGCAATTAAAGAAATTCAGGTTTACACCAATTCCCGTTTAAAAGTTATTCTGCCGAGTTATAAAGATGATGAGGTAATCGTGAGCCGTGAGAAAGTGCAAGATTTTAAAGCTTGGCTGGGATAAAATCCAAACAAAAAATAGAAATTCAGCAGATTTTAATTCATTTTATCGATAATAGCCCCAACGGAGTGAAATATTTATAGAATTACAATAAGCAAATGAAAAAAAGCTCTGGAGGAGCAGCATATATTAAGAATGTAGAAAAAATATACCGCTCCTCCGGAGCTTTATGTTGTAAACATTTATCCTTTGCTATAAATATTTCGCTTCTCTGAAGCTTACAAAAAAAGCTGTCCTTTTGAGACAGCTTTTTTGTTATAATATATTTCGATTTATTTGCTTAATCGGTGTAAAGTATACGTCATGGCACTCAAAAGGAAAAATGCCATAATCTGGTGAATTAATCCTAAAGCCAAAGGAACGCTGTATAATAATGTAAATACGCCAAGTAAGAATTGAATAAAAACAAAAACAACTAAAGTATTGATTCCATTTGACTGCGTTCTTGTAAGCGTATATTTTTTGCTTTTAAAGAAAAGAAAAAGAATAACAGCAACAACTGCATAAGCAAAAGTTCTGTGCACAAACTGAACACCGCTTTTTCCTTCAATTAAATTTTTAATCAAGCTCGACTGCTCAATAAAAACCGATTCGTGAATAAACTCGCCATCGCTCATTAAAGGCCAGTGATTGTGAATTAATCCGGCATTTAGTCCAGCGACAAATCCGCCGTAAATAATCTGAATTAATAAAGCAGCTAAAGCATAACGGGCAATATTTCTTAAAGGTAAAATCTTGTTGATATTTCTTTCAGGATAAATTAAATCAAGTGCAACCCAAAGTGTATAAGCAAAAGTTATAAATGCGAAGGTCAAGTGCAGAGAAAGTCTAAAGTGGCTTACATCTGGATTATCGATTAATCCGCTGCGAACCATAAACCATCCTAAAAATCCTTGGAACGCTCCCATTGCCAAAAGAACAATACATTTTTTAATAGTTGAAGTATCTAATTTCTTTTTTGCTAAAAAGTAAACAAAAGGAACAAAGAAAACCAATCCAATAATACGGCCGATGAAACGGTGAAACCATTCCCAGAAATAAATAAATTTATAATCTGAAAGCTGAAAATCGTTGTGAATATTGATTTTTTGGTACTCAGGAAACTTTTTATATTCATCAAATGCAGCCTGCCATTTTGCATCTGTTAGAGGAGGGAAGGTGTCGGTTACTAAATGCCAGTCGGTCATAGATAAACCTGAATTGGTTAAACGGGTAATTCCTCCCACAACAACCATTAAAAACAATAAAACACAGCCTGATAGTAACCAAATGATTACTGATTTATTCTCTTTTTTCATTTTATTAAATACTACTTATTTCTCAACTTTTTTTAAGCCTAATTTCGCTGCTCTTTTAATCACAAAATCATAAGCAGCTTGATATTCATTTGGAATATCACCTTCTAAAATTGCTTCCTTCACTGCTTCTTTCAAAATTCCGATTTCTCGTGAAGGTTTTAAATCGAATATTTCCATAATTTCTTCGCCGGAAATAGGCGGCTGAAAATTACGTACATGATCGCGTTCTTCGACTTCTACAATTTTCTTGCGGACGATTTCGAAATTTTTATGATATTTCTTGAATTTTGACGGATTTTTGGTTGTGATATCTGCTTCACACAAAGTCATTAGGTTTTCTACATCTTCACCAGCATCAAAAACCAAACGGCGAACTGCACTGTCGGTCACAATATCCTGCGCCAAAACAATGGGACGTGAACTCATGATAACCATTTTTTGAACGAATTTCATTTTATGGTTCAAAGGCATGTGCAAACGTTCGAAAATTTTCTTCGCCATTTTTCCGCCCAAAAATTCATGTCCGTGAAAAGTCCATCCTTGTTTTTTTGTAAAACGTTTCGTTGGTGCTTTTCCAATATCATGCAGTAATGCCGACCAGCGAAGCCAAACGTCGTCTGTGTTCGGACAGATGTTGTCAACAACTTCAAGTGTATGATAAAAATTGTTTTTATGCGTATGGCCTTCAATTTCTTCTACCTGATTCAACGCCGTTAATTCAGGTAATATTAAATCTAAAAGTCCAGTTTTGTATAAAAGTAAAAATCCGGATGAAGGTTTTGGTGTAGAAAGAATTTTGTTTAATTCATCAACTATTCTTTCACCGGAAATTATTTTGATGCGATCAGCATTTTTTGTGATGGCATTCAATGAATTTTCTTCAATTTCAAAATTCAACTGCGTTGCAAAACGAATGGCGCGAAGCATTCGCAAAGGATCATCAGAATACGTAATATCTGGATCCAAAGGCGTTTTGATTGTTTTATTTTCTAAATCGGTTAAACCGTCAAACGGATCCAGAAGATCTCCGAAATTAGTTGAATTTAAAGATAAAGCCAATGCATTGATCGTAAAATCACGACGATTTTGATCGTCTTGTAAAGTTCCGTTTTCGACAATCGGATTTCGGCTGTCTCGGGTATAAGATTCTTTTCGGGCACCGACAAACTCGATATCAGTATCTTCAAAACGTAACATCGCTGTTCCATAAGTTTTAAAAACCTGAACTTTTGGTTTGTTAGGAAGTAAATCTGAAACTTTAAGAGCTAATTCGATGCCGCTTCCAACTGCAACAACATCAATGTCTTTTTTAGAACCTCGATTTAAAAGCAAATCACGAACAAAACCTCCTATCACATAAGAGTCAACTTTTAATTCCTGAGAAGCTTTCGAAATAACATCGAAGATTTTGTTTTGTAAAGCAGTTTTATAATTTGTTTGTATCGCCACGAATTCAGTTTTTGAATAAAAAGCATTTCTAATTTCAGTAGAAATAAAATGCATGCAAATTTACAACATAGAAAATGCCTATTATAATCTATCGCTCACTTTTTTGAACAATTTCACATTTTGCAGCGTCGATTTTTATAAATTGGGAAAGGTTAGCCACGAATTACACGAATTTCCACGAATTATTTTTTTTTGCTACAGATTACAGGATTAAAAAGATTAAAAAAATCTGTAGAAATCTTTCTAATCTGTGGCAAAAAATATAACAATTTGCTCAAAAGATTAATTTGTGGAAATTTGTGTAATTCGTGGCTGAAAAAATAGAACTATAAAACAAATCAATTACAAACGATAATTTTTAAAATTTCAATTTGTATTTTTGAGTCATACAAAAATGCACAAATGAAAATCGTTATATCGCCAGCGAAATCACTGAATTTCGAAAAAGAATTACCAACATCTCAATATACTGAACCTTCATTTTTAAAAGAAGCGAGAGTGGTTCATAAAGTTGTAAAAACAAAAAAGCCATCTGAATTATCAGAATTAATGTCTATCTCAGACAAATTAGCCGATTTAAACTGGAAACGTAACCAGGATTGGAAAACTCCGTTTACTCCAGAAAATGCACGTCCGGCAGTTTATACTTTTGACGGCGATGTTTATACAGGTTTAGATGCTTATTCGATTCCGTTAGAAAAATTAGATGCTTTACAAGATAAATTAAGAATCTTATCGGGACTTTATGGTCTTTTAAAACCGCTTGATTTAATGCAGGCGTATCGTTTAGAAATGGGGACTAAAATGCCAGTTGGTGAGTCTAAAAACTTACATGAGTTTTGGAAACCCACTGTCACTAAAGCTTTAAATAAAGAATTGAAAAAAGATGAATTATTCGTGAACTTAGCGAGTAATGAATATTTTTCTGCTGTTGACGTAAAAGCGTTGAAAGTTCCTGTTATCACTCCTGATTTTAAAGATTACAAAGACGGGAAATTAAAAATGATTAGTTTCTTTGCCAAAAAGGCGAGAGGGATGATGGTGCGTTATATCATTGATACAAATGCAGAAACTATTGACGACTTAAAAGGTTTTAATTACGAAGGTTATAAGTTTGATGCAAATCTTTCTAAAGGGAATCACTTGGTTTTTACAAGATAGATTTTTGAGGGACAAAGATTCAAAGTGGCAAAGTGACAAAGGTTTTTTTGCTAGAGAGCCGAAGGATCGGGGCATATTGTAGGCAGGGATTTTAATCCCTGCAGAGATGAAATAAAAAAGATACTAAGTTTTTACCGCAAGACATAAAGGTTTACGCAAAGTTTATAAACTGAATACTGCCACTGCACACTGCGACTATAAAAAAATAAACGCCGAATTCTAAATGATGAATTCGGCGTTTCTGCGTATTATAAAATTATTATTAATGCATTGCGTCGGCTGCACTAATTTTGTTTTTCCCTTTTTTGATAAAGAGAATAATCGGTATGCAACATAAAAACATGATTCCCAGATAAAGGAAAATATCCATATAAGCCATTACAGTACTTTGTTTCATTACAGAATACTCTATAGCCTGATATGCTTTTTTCAAAGCAACATCTGCGCTATATCCTTTTGCCATGAACGCGTGCTGCATTCCTGCAATTCGCTGTTGCACTTCAAATTTCGCCGGATCTAAATTATTAATTAAATCTACTCTGTGTGACTGACTGAAACGAGTGATGAAAGTGGTAATAATCGCAATACCAAATGATCCGCCTAACTGACGCATCATTCCTGTAAATGCTGCTCCTTCACCAATTTGTTTTCCTTTTAAAGTTGAAAGAGAAAGTGTTGTAATAGGAACGAAAAGTAATCCTAGACCAATTCCTCTCAAAATTAAAGGCCAGTACATATGTTCAACTCCAGTATCAGGCGTCATTCGGCTGTACATCATGAAAGTAAAGAAGAAGAAAATTAAAAATCCTACTCCAACCATATATCCTTGCGGTACACCTTTCTGAATCATATTTCCAACAAAAGGCATCATAATTGCCGTTGTAATAGATCCCGGAATTAATAATAAACCTGCATCAGTTGCAGTCCATCCTAAAATTGACTGCGTGTAAATTGGAATAATCAATGTTGATCCGTATAAACCGAAACCAAGAATAAAACACATTACGGTTCCAATTCTTAAGTTTCCGTCTTTTAAAACACTTAAGTTTACGATTGGATGTTTATAAGTAAGCTCTCTCCAGATAAATAAAACCAATCCAAGAACGGTAACAACACTTAAGGTTACGATTAATGAATCGTTAAACCAGTCGTCTTGCTGCCCGTGTTCTAATACGAATTGTAAAGAACCAATAAAGGTACTCAACAGAATAATTCCCCACCAGTCAACCTGATTGGCTTTTAATTTTTCTCCATATTTCGGACTTCTAACAAATGTTAAAGCCAAAATAGTGGCAATAATTCCCAACGGAATATTGATGTAAAATATATAAGGCCAAGAGTAATTATCTACTAAATATCCTCCCAAAGGCGGACCTAAAGTTGGACCTACAATTACACCCATTCCGTAAATAGCCTGTGCCATTCCACGTTTTGCTACGGGATAACTTTCTGTAATAATCGTTTGGGCTGTTACCAGTAATGCTCCACCGCCCATACCTTGTACGAATCGGAAAGCTACAAGTTCCCAAATATTTGTGGCATTACCACACAAAAAAGAACAGACCGTAAATATTATAATGGAGGCCACAAAATAATTACGTCTTCCAAATTGCTGTGATAGCCAGCTCGTCATCGGAATTACAATAACATTCGCAATTGCGTATGCTGTAATAACCCATGCCACATCAGTCAAGGTAGCACCAAGACTTCCGCGCATGTCTGTCAGCGCTACGTTTACAATCGTAGTATCTACAATTTCCAACAGTGCACAAAGCACTGCTGTAATCGTAATGATAACACGTCTGAAACCGTATTCTACTAAATCGTCGTCTGCTTGTACTGCTCCTGCCATGTTTTATTTTAAATGTACATCAACGTCAACGTTCATTCCTGGTCTTAAAAGTTTTACTTTTTCAGGATCGTTAGATTCGTCTATAGTAATTTTTACTGGTAATCTCTGAATTGTTTTTACGAAGTTTCCTGTTGCATTATCAGGAGGTAACAATGAAAAACGAGATCCTGTTGCAGGAGAGAAAGAAGATACAGTTCCTTTAAACTCATAGTTTGGATAAGCATCAACTTTTAAACCTACTTTTTGTCCCACAACCATTTTGTTTAATTGTGTTTCTTTAAAGTTAGCTACAACCCAGGCTTCATTATTATTAATGATATAGAATAATGATTGTCCTGGCTGCACCAATTGTCCCGGCTGAATATCTACTTTAGAAACCTGACCGTCAATAGCAGCTGTAACTACTGTATAAGAAAGGTTTAAGTGAGCAACATCAAGCATTGTTTTTGCTTTTTTGATGTTTGCTGCTGCAACTTCTGTCTGCTTATCAGAAACTTTAGATTTTGACTGAATAACTGATTTTTGGTAAGAGCTTGCTCTTTGCTGCTGTTCTAAAACACGTACTTGATTTTCAGCTTCATCTTTTGCAGCCTGAGCCTGCTCGAATTGCTGTTTTGTAATTGTATGAGTTTTGTATAAATTGTTATAACGGTTAAAATCGTTTGTAAGCTGTCTTAATCTGATTTTTGCACTTTCGATAGAACCAGATGCAGATCTCATTTGAGCGTCAGATACTGAAATGCTTGCATTTGCACTTCCAATATCAGCTTTTGCTGCTTCAAATTGACCTTCAGCTCCTAATAATGCAGCATTTGCTTCATCGATTTTTAATTGATAATCTCTCTTATCGATAGTAAATAAAGTATCTCCTTTTTTTACATAGTCATTATCTTTCACATACACTTTACTAATATATCCTGAAACTCTCGGGATAATTGGGTTCATTTTTTTCTCAATCTGAGCATCATCTGTTTCTTCGTGAGCTTGTGAATGTAAATATTTAGAGATTCCATAAGTTCCGCCTCCTAAAATCAGAACTGCAAGTATGATGATGAATTTTTTATTTGTCTTTTTCTTTTCCATGAGAGCTATCGATTATATTTTAGAAAGATTGAATGATTGTGATAATTGTCCTGATACTGAAAGTAATTCGTAATATTTTTGAATAATTGTTGCTTTTGCTACAGCTGTATTAATTTTTGCACTTAATTGTTCAACATCAGCTTCAACCAAATCATTGGTGTCAGCAAGACCATTGTCGAATTTATCTTTTACAAGTCTGTAATTTTCTGCAGCTTGTTGAAATGCTTCTTCATAAACAACACTTTGATTGATCGCTAAGTCGTAATCTTCAATAGATTTTTGAACTTCAACTTTTATACGATCCGTCATAATTGCTTCTGTGTTTTTTACTTCAAGAGCTTTGCTTTCAGCTTCTTTTACATGAGAGCTGTTTTTAAGGATACCAGATAAATCATAAGATAAACCTAAACCAAAATTCATAGCATATTTTACAGTAATAATGTCTTTAAGATCTAAAGCTGTATAGCCTCCAAGTAACGAAAGTGTTGGATAATAGCCCGCTTTTGCAATTTTAACATTGGCTTCAGAAGCTCTTTGCTGTAAACGAATAGCCTCTAAATCTTTTCTGTTTTCAAGTGCCAAAGCATCAGATGTTGGTGCATTGGTTGTTTTTAAATTAAAGAAATCATCTTCATTAACCTGAATTTTTACAGATGGCTCTAATTTAAGTAATGTCGTTAGATAAAAGTTAATGTTATTGATATTATTATTAGCTTCATCAATTGATAATTGTGTTTTTGAAACCAATAATTGGGCTTTCAATAAATCATTTCTCGGAATAATTCCGTTTTTCTCTAATTCAATAAAATCGGTAACACGCTGTTTTGCACTTTTTTGGTTTTCATTTAAAACGTCTAAAGTTTTTTGTGCTTTGTATAAAGCTGTATAGTAGGTAATTACTTTTAAAGCAACATCCTCTTTTGTTTTTGCTGCGTTAACGCTTTCAGCTTCGTATAAACTTTCGTATGCGTCGATACTGCTTTGGATTTTAAATCCGGCAAAAATAGGAAGGCTTAAATTTGCCATTCCCAGCATCGCGCGATCTGGAGATGCCAAAGAAGCACCTTCACCCTGACCTGGCATATCAATCGAAGCTTTTGTAAGACGCTGATATTGTCCGGAAATTTTTAAATCAGGATATTGGTTATTCTTAACCGATTGTAATTCGTATTTTTTCGAGTTTACCTTAGTGTTGGCAAGCGTAACTTCGTTACTTTTTTCCCAGGCCATTTTTACGGCTTCATCTAAAGTTAAACTTGTTTTTTCTTGTGCTTCTATTGAAGAAATTCCGATAAAGAAAACTCCAAAGAGCATTAATTGACTAATTTTCATAAACAAGTAGCGCTTTTATAGTTTGTTGAATGTGCTTTTTTAGATCGTTGTTAATGTAATTGTTAAACATTTCTTCTGTTTTTAACCCCAATAATTCTTCAAAGAATGAACGGTTCATATGAAAGTGAAAAAAGGTTCCGATAATGGTTGGTGTAATAAGTTGGATATTAACATCTTTTCTAAAAACTCCCTGATCCTGACCCTGCTTGATAATGCTTTCAACTGACTTTAAGTTTCCTTTTTTAAGTTCAGTAAATGCCTGCAGGCTTTTTTCTCTCTTTTTGTTGTAAAGTTCAAAATGTAAAACCCTGTAAATCCCTTTGTTAAGGCAGATTCTGTTAACGTAAATTTCGATTAATTTATTGACTTTATCAAGAGGTTCAATGTTTTCTTGTAGTAAGTTTTCGAGTTGTAATTTTAAATCAACAGTTTTGTAAAGAATTAAAGCTTCCAGAAGTCTTTCTTTTGAACCAAAATAATACGAAACCATAGCAATGTTAATTTTTGCCTCTTTTGAAATGTCCCGTATAGATGTCCCCTCAAATCCCTTCTCAGAAAACAGCTTTTCTGCAACGTTAAGTATTTGAATTTTTTTCTCGTTTAATTCGATCTGTGACATGGTATTGTTTCTAATCGGATGCAAAATTAAACAGTTGTTTAATTTAAACGCTTGTTTAATTTTATTTTAACATAATATTAACATAAAACGGTGTAGTAGTTTTATGTCTTTAAGAGTAGTTTTTCCTTTGATTAGTCGACCTTTAGAAGTGTAATGTAAAAGTTAATGTCTATTTTTAATTCTGCTGCAGTATCTTGATTTTCAGATTTTAATGACTGCCATGAAACAGTAGGACGTAACCAGTTATCTTTTGTCAGGTTTGTTTTAACTGGCATAGCAAAGTCTTGATTACAATTTGCATAACGATAATTAAGAACTCCATTTTTAAATTGATATTCTAAAACAGGAACTTTATTTGTTCTCAAATATTGATCAAACAAGTACTGAAAATTGATACCGGATTTAGTGCTTATGTAAGTTTCAATTTCCTGTGTTGTAACAACTTTATTATGAAAATCCCGATTTAAACCACGCAATATATTTCGGAATTTTTCATCATCATTTATAATAGAAGCAATCATGTGCATGACTGCCCAGCCTTTTACATAATTATCACTGCTTCCATCCTCGTTTATTCCGTATCGGCCAATAACAGGTTTATCATTTTCTATCGTTCTGAATCGGCCATTCATAAATTCATTTCCAGCTTGTTTACCGCATAAATCAGCTATTACGAGTTCTTCGCCTAAACCGGCAAATCCTTCCTGAATCCATCTGTCGGCAATATCGCCTGCTGTAATATTATTACCGAACCATTCGTGAGCTATTTCATGAACGATAATTTTATCTGTTTTTTTGCCCCATCCTGTATTCGAAATATCGCCGCCTTTTTTGTTTGTTCCTTTTTTATACGAACTGCCGTACGCAACAGCGCTTTGATGTTCCATACCTATGTAAGGTGCATCAACCATTTTAAAACCGTCTTCATAAAAAGGGTAGGGGCCGTACCAGTGTTCTAGAGATTTCAGAGTAATATTTACCTCAGGAATCATATGTTTTTCTGCCTTTTCTTTATTGTAATCAAGAACCCAATAATTCATGCTTAAAGGACCTTTTTCGCCCTTAAAAGTATCTTGAAGATTTACATAATTTCCAATATAAAAAGTAATTCCGTAATGGTTAATAGGGTTTTTTACTTCCCATTTATAAGTCGAAGTATTATCAGCGTTTTTAATTTTGCTTTTTAATCTTCCATTTCCAATTGCTGTTAAACTATCTACCACAATAATATTAATACTTGCTCCTTTATCAGGTTCATCGTATAAAGCATTTTTGCAAGGATACCATAAACTGGCTCCTTTGTATTGGCAGGCAGCAGAAATCCACGGACGATTTAAAGAATCTTTTGCCCAGATTAAACCTCCGTCCCATGGCGGTTTGATAGATTCTGTAGGTTTTCCAGAATAATAAATAGTGATTTTGTTTTTTTTAGAAAGAAGATTTTTGGGAAGTTTTATATACCAGATATTTTCATTCTGTGTATAATTTATCTTTTTCCCTTTTTGAAAAACACTGTCGATTTTAAGCGGAGCAACAAGATCAACCTGCATTAAATCAGAATGTTTTTTCTGAATCACATTGTATTCGATTATGTTTTTTCCTGAAATCGTTTTGGTATTGTAATCAGGTTTTATGGTAAGATCGTAATGTTGGATATCCCACCAAATTCGTTCTGGAGTAATTGAACCATTTAATGTATCTTGTTTTGTAGGTATATGCAACGAAGAATTTTCCTGTGCATATACCATACAAAATATAAAATTTAAGAAAAATAGAAAGACTATTTTTTTAATGGAATATTGGAACATAACACGGCTGCTAAAATTGAAATACCGTGTAATTTACATTTAATTATCGAATCTCTCCAACAAACTCTTGAATTTTCCCACTGCCGCTTTCGCTTAAATGTTTGATAAAAGCACTTCCAATAATAGCTCCTTTTGCATATTTAGTGGCTTGGTTAAAAGTTTCTTTATTTGAAATTCCAAAACCAACAATTTGAGGATTTTTTAAATTTAGATTTGAAATTCTTTCAAAATAGGTTTCCTGAACATTTCCAAAACCACTTTGTGATCCTGTAACACTTGCAGAACTTACCATATAAATAAATCCGTTTGAAACGCTGTCTATAAAACGAATACGTTCATCTGAAGTTTGAGGTGTAATTAGGAATACATTAATTAAACCGTATTTTTCGAAAATTGCTTTGTATTCATCTGCATAAACATCAACCGGAAGATCTGGGATAATTAGACCATCAATACCAATTTCAGCACATTTTTTGCAGAAAGCTTCAACTCCGTATTGTAACATCGGGTTGAAATATCCCATAATGATTAATGGAATTTTTACGCTTTCGCGGATGTTTTGCAGCTGATCAAAAAGAATTTGAGTTGTCATTCCGTTATGAAGTGCCTGTGTAGAACTCGCCTGAATAGTTGGTCCGTCTGCCAAAGGATCACTGAAAGGAAGTCCGATTTCGATTAAATCAACTCCGTTTTTTTCTAAATCCTGAATAATCTGCACGGTATCATTTAAATTTGGATATCCCGCAGAAAAATAGATCGAAAGGATCTTTTTATCTTCTTGTAATTTTTGAGTTATTCTGTTCATTTTGATATGTTTTTCTACTGCAAGGCTTTCAAAACCTTGTAGGTATATTAAGTTTATTTGAAAAATATTTCACGCAGATTTAAATTGATTTAAGCTGATTCGCGCAGATTTTTTTTAATGAAGATCTAATAAAATCTGCTAAATCTGCGTGAAAAAACCTTTGTAATCTATCCAATTCTGATATAATTTTTTAAAATTTTAAAACCTTACTTGTCCAATTATCATTTTGTTTTTCAACCAATAATAATCCAGAGTCAGAATCATTCATTTGCCCGATCAATTCTCCTTTATTATTCCAGAAAGCACTTTGTCCAGCCGATGGAGAACCCCATGATTCACCGCTGAAATTCGACATCAAAACATTCATTTTATGTTTTTCAGCATAATGTTTTAAATCTCTGTAAGCATTCGGGATTCCGTTTGGAGAAAAGAAAATACTGGCAATATAAATGTCGACATTATTTTTTTCTGCATTTTCAGGATGCTTCGGATTGTCAATATCAGCACAAATTGCAAATGAAATATTTTGATCTTCAATTGTAATCATCGGATTATTGTCAAACGAAGACTGGAAAAATTCATCTTCGCCTTCATGTAAAAACTGTTTCGTGTAAATAGAAACCGAATCGTTGGGAGAAATAATAAATTCACCAATAAATAATTGATTTTCAATTAAGATTGGAGCGCCGGCAATAATGATAATATTATTGTCCGTCGCTAAATCTTTCAGGTGATCTATTCTGTAATCATCTTCGGCGAAAGCCAGTTCCAAAGCATTTTCTCTTTCATATCCTGTAATTGACATTTCAGGAAAAGCGATTAATTGTGCTCCATTTTGAGCCGCCAATTCAATGAGTTTGTAATGGTCTAATAAATTTGAAGCAATATTGCCTCGTTTAGGTTTGGTCTGTGCTGCCGCTAGAATCATTTTTAATTATTTGTTTTCTGTGTAAACCCAGGCAATTCTTCCTGACTTTAATTTTACTTGAACTCTTTTGTATGAGTTAGACTCGAATTGATCTACTTTTAACATTTCTTGACTAGAAACTTCAAAAACAACACCATGTATAATGTCTTCCAGATTTTCGCTTGGTACTGCAACAACATAATCTGCCATTCCAAATTCTTCTTCTATTTGTAAACTCTTAAGTTTAAAACCCAGTATTTGGTCTGGTGTTCCGCTTAAAACTTTATTAAAAATCTGCATTTGAATTTGTTTTGATCTTAAAGTTCCGTATGAAAATAATAGTTCCATAATTATGATTTTTCTTGTTATTGTTTGCGTTAGCGATTTTAAAAACCAACGTCCAAATTACAATTTTTATTACAATTTAAAGTAATCAATATAATTATCTAAATCTTTATCTCCACGTCCTGAAAGACTGATCACTACAATATCTTCTGGTTTGAATTTTTTCTGATCCAAAACTGCAAATGCATGAGCGCTTTCAATAGCAGGAATAATTCCTTCTAGTTTGGTCAGCTGCAAACCAGCATTCATAGCATCATCATCTGTTACAGAGAAAAATTCGCCGCGCCCGGTTTGTGCTAAATGTGCGTGCAAAGGCCCAACTCCAGGATAATCAAGTCCCGCAGAAATCGAATATGGCTCAGTAATTTGTCCGTCTGGCGTCTGCATTAACAGTGTTTTACAACCGTGAATAACGCCGACTTTTCCTAATTTACTGGTTGCAGCACTGTGCCCGCTGTCAACACCTTTTCCGGCTGCTTCAACAGCAATAATTCCAACTTGCGGTTCGTGCAGAAAGTGATAATAGGTTCCTGCGGCGTTACTTCCGCCGCCAATGCAGGCAACAACATAATCAGGATTTTCGCGTCCTTCTTTTTCTTTTAACTGCCATTTTATTTCTTCTGAGATAATACTCTGAAAACGTGTTACCATATCAGGGTAAGGATGCGGTCCAATTGCCGATCCAATGATATAATGTGTGTCTACAGGGTTATTAATCCAATCACGAATTGCTTCGTTGGTAGCATCTTTTAAGGTTCTTGAACCTGAAAGAGCCGGACGAACTTCTGCACCAAGCATTTTCATACGCGCAACGTTTGGTGCCTGACGCGCAATGTCAATTTCTCCCATATAAACGATGCATTCAATTCCCATTAGTGCGCAGACTGTTGCAGTTGCCACACCATGCTGACCCGCACCGGTTTCTGCAATAATTCTTTTTTTACCTAAACGTTTTGCTAATAAAATCTGCCCGATTGTGTTGTTGACTTTATGCGCTCCGGTATGGTTTAAATCTTCTCTTTTTAGATAAACCTTTGTATTGTATTTTTCTGATAAGCGTTTTGCAAAATACAACGGACTAGGGCGTCCTACATAATCTTTAAGCAATTGGTTGAACTCTGCCTTAAAATCAGGTTCGTCCATTATGCTTAAGTATTTTTGGCGTAGTTCTTCTACATTCGGATATAACATTTCTGGAATGTAAGCTCCTCCAAATTCCCCGTAATATCCTTTTTCGTTAACGTTAAAACTCATTTTTTTAAATTTTAAAAGTTGGCAACATCAAATTTTCGTTTGAAATTGCTAAATAAATTTCTGTTTTTCAGCCCAGGTTCAATTTCAAATTTACTATTTACATCGACTGCATAAATAGGTAAACTGCTTTTTGAAATTTCTTCGATGGCTTTTAATTCTTTCATTCCAATACCGCCGCTTAAAAAGAAAGGCTTTTTCGAATTGTATTTTTTTAATATGCTCCAGTCGAAAGTTGTTCCATTACCGCCGGGTAGTTTTCCTTTTGTATCAAATAGAAAATAATCGCAGAATGGTTCGAAAGGTTTTATAATTTCAAAATCAAAATTTTCATCGGCTGAAAATACTTTTATGATTTCGATTTTTTTTGATAATTGTTTTTTTAGTTCCGATACAAATTCAACCGATTCATTTCCGTGTAACTGAACGGCTTGTAAATTGTGTTTTACGACTTTTTCTAAAATTTCTTCCAGACTTTGGTTTACAAAAACACCCACTTTTTTGATTGTTTTTATAAGTTCGGGAATAGTTCCATTAAAATATCGCGCGGATTTTTCCCAGAAAATAAATCCCATATAATCGGGCAGGAGTGCACCTACTTCGAGAATGTTTTCAGGATATTTCATACCGCATATTTTGAGTTTCATTTTTTTTATACTGCTTTAAGCTTTAGGCAATAGGCAATAGGCTTTTTGCTTTGTGCTGATTTTTTTATTTACTTTTTGCTTATAGCTTACGGCTTACAGCTGACTTATAAAGTCAACAGCTGCTTGACCGGCGTTTTCGGTTTTCATGAAGTTTTCTCCTATTAAGAAACCTTTGTAACCGTATGGTTTTAGTTCCTGAATGGCTTCTATTGATGAAATGCCGCTTTCGGATACTTTTACAAAATCGTCCGGAATTTGCGATGCTAAATCTTTACTGAAATCAAGACTTACTTCAAAAGTTTTTAGGTTTCTGTTGTTAACGCCAATCATGTCTAAAGTTGGCATAATCGATTTTTCTAATTCTTCCTGATTGTGAACTTCCAGTAAAACTTCTAAACCTAGTTTTTTGGCAAATTCAGATAAAGATTTGATTTCTTCACGGGTTAAAACCGCTGCGATTAATAGAATTAAATCGGCTCCATGTGCTTTTGCTTCTAAAATCTGATATTCGTCTACAATAAATTCTTTTCGCAAAAGCGGAATGTTTACGCTTGCTCTGGCTAAAAGTAAATCGTCTAAAGATCCGCCAAAATATTTCCCGTCTGTTAAAACCGAAATTCCGCAGGCGCCAGCATTTTCGTAGCCTTTTACGACTTCTTCAACTGTAAAATTGTTGTTGATGATTGATTTTGAAGGTGAACGACGTTTGTGTTCGGCTATAATTCCTGAATTGCTTTGTTTTAATTTCTGACTTAAAGAAATAGTTTGTTTATTAAAAAAGACCGAAGCTTCCAGCTGAGAAACCGGAATAATGGATTTCTTTAGAATAACTTCTCGTTTTTTATCTATTATTATTTTATCTAAAATATTCATTTTTTTAAGGTGCTAAGATTCTAAGATACTGATACAAAGCTTTTTTTAAAGTGATAATTCCTGTAATTTTTGTAAAGCTTTTAACCCTTTTCCTGAGAACAAACTTTCTTTTGCTAATTCAAATCCTTCTTGAGGAGAACATTTTGTAACTGTTGCAATTGCCATTGCTGCATTGGCACAAACAACATTATTCTGTGCTTCGTTTCCTTTTCCTGAAATAATATTGGTGAAAATTTCGGCTGATTCTTCAATGGTTTTTCCGCCTTCAATTTCAGTTTGAGATAAAAGACGAATGCCAAAATCTTCTGGTTTTATCATTCCTTCCATGTGGCTGGTAATAATTTTTGTTGGCCCGGTTAGGGAAATTTCATCATAACCATCAAGCGAATGCAGGATTGTGAAATTTACATTGGTATTTTGGTATAAATACGCATACATTCTTGCCAGTTCTAAGTTGAAAACTCCAACGAGCTGATTTTGTGGAAATGATGGATTTACCATTGGACCTAACATATTAAAGAAAGTTTTCACTGCCAGTTCTTTTCTGATTGGTCCAACGTTTTTCATCGCTGGGTGAAACAGGGGAGCGTGCAGAACACAGATTCCAGCCTGATCGATGCATTTTTCTAAAAACGAAGGATCATTACTGAATTTAATTCCCATTTTTTCCATTACATTGCTTGATCCTGAAATAGAAGAAACACCGTAATTTCCATGTTTTGCCACTTTTATTCCAGCTCCTGCCGCTACAAAAGAGGCTAAAGTCGAAATATTAAAGGTATCTTTTCCATCACCGCCTGTTCCGCATAAATCGATTGTGTTATATGCAGATAAATCGATACGAATACATAATTCTAATAAAGCTTCGCGAAAGCCAGAAAGTTCGTCAATCGTAATGCTTCGCATCATAAAAACAGTCAAAAATGCCGAAATCTGACTTGGATTGTATTGACCGCTTGAAATATTAATCAATACGTTTTTTGCTTCTTCTTTAGAAAGCACTTCGTGGTTGATTAATTTGTTTAATATAGTTTTCATTGAAATTTAGTCTTAAAGTCTAAAGTCAAAGGTCTTAAAGTCCTTGACTTTGTAATTCATTTTTTTCTTGTGTTTTTTAGTTTTAAAATAGCGAAAGACCTTTTTTTTTGACTTTATGACTTTCGACTTTAAAACTTTCGACTAGCTGTTAATCCAATTCTCTAAAATCCTTTTTCCTTTTGGGGTTAAAACACTTTCCGGATGAAACTGAACGCCTCTAACATCATAATTTTTGTGTCGTAAAGACATAATCTGCCCGTTTTCGTCTACCGAAGTAGCTTCTAAATCATCAGGTAAATTTGCATCGACAACCCATGAATGGTATCTTCCAACTTCAAATTCGTTTCCTAAACCTTCGAACAAAATTTCGTCTGAAACTACCGTTTTTACATTTGTCGAAACACCGTGGTATACTTTATCAAGATTAGAAAGTGTTCCGCCAAAAACTTCTCCAATAGCCTGTTGTCCTAAACAAACTCCAAGGATACTTTTTGTAGGACTGTATTTTTCGATTACCGCTTTTAGTAAACCAGCTTCGTCTGGAATTCCGGGACCTGGAGAAAGTAATATTTTATCAAAAGAAGCGATTTCGTCAATTTCGAATTCATCATTTCTATAAACGGTTACTTCGCAGTTTAAATCTTCCAGATAGTGTACTAAATTATAAGTGAAACTATCGTAATTGTCTATAACTAATATTTTTTTCATTTTTTTTGAGGTTCTAAGCTGCTAAGGTTCTAAGTTGCTAAGGTTTTTAACTGCGACTGAAAACCGTGACTCCCAGCTGTTTTTTTATTTATTTTTCTCGAACGTACTTTTCAGTAATAATTCGGTCAACTCCTAACTTTTCTATTTTTTCGATTCCTTTTTGAATCAATGTGTCGTTTTTAACTTTTACCGTAAATTCAAATTTGTTGTTTTCCCATTGTCTGTTATTGAAAAATTCCAGATACTCTGTATATGTGCTGTCTTTTAAGGTGTATTTTCCGCCTCCGCCAAAGAAAACTGCATTTGTTGAATCTTTTCCGTTATTTAAATCATGATTGAAAAAAGCAAAATGCGTTTCATTTATAATTTTAATCATTTTTGTTTTTGAATTGAAAGTAGAAAAAGTTGAATCTTTTTCTGTCGTTTCTGCTGATATAAGACGCCAGGTTCCTTCAATCGGATTGTGTTTTTTCTCTGAATTACAAGATGTCATGGCAATGATTAAAACTAAAATTGATACTGCTTTTTTCATGGTTTGTGGTTTTTATGGTTTGTTTTTTTATTGTTTCAGGTTTCAAGTTCTGCGACTGAAAACCGCGACTGGCGACTAAATATTTTCCGCCATTTCAAGCGCTGTATTTAGGGCTCTTAATTTGTTATAAACTTCCTGCATTTCACTTTCTTCGTCAGAACTGGCTACGATTCCGGCACCAGCCTGGCAATGCAATTGATGATTTTTTGAAAGGAAAGTTCGAATCATAATCGCGTGGTTAAAGTTTCCGTCAAAATCCATTACTCCAATTGCACCTCCGTAAAAATTACGATTTGTTTTTTCGTAATCTTCAATCAACTGCATCGCTCTGTGTTTAGGCGCACCGCTTAATGTTCCTGCCGGGAAAGTATCAGCAACGACCTGCATAGTTGTAGCTTTGTCATGTAAGTGTCCTGTAACTTTTGAAACTAAATGAATTACATGAGAGAAAAACTGAACTTCTCTGTATTTTTCTACATTTACATCATGTCCGTTGCGGCTTAAATCATTTCTGGCTAAATCTACCAGCATTACGTGTTCGCTGTTTTCTTTTTTATCTTCAGAAAGTTCTTTTGCTAAAAGCGCATCACGTTCGTCATTTCCTGTTCTTTTGAAAGTTCCTGCGATTGGATGAATTTCTGCTTTTCTGTTTTTTACAATAATTTGTGCTTCGGGTGAAGAACCAAATATTTTGAAATCTCCATAATCAAAAAAGAATAGGTAAGGAGACGGATTGATGCTTCGTAAAGCTCTGTAAACATTAAATTCATCACCTTTAAAATCTTGTGTAAAACGACGTGATAAAACTAATTGAAAAACGTCGCCGCGAAAACAGTGTTTTTTTGCTAAAGCTACATTGTGTTTGAATTCTTCATCGGTTAGGTTAGAGAAACCTTCACCTTCTTTAGTGAATTTGTATAAAGCGATATTTCTTGACTGCAATAATTGTTCGATTTCAGAAATGTTATTTCTTCCGTCAACACTGTGACAGAAAATATAAGCCTCATTTTTAAAGTGATTAATCGCAATGATGTTTTGGTAAACCGCATAAAATACATCAGGAATTGAAGTTGCATTGTCTTTTTTGGCAATTGAAACTTTTTCGAAGTAGCGGACAGCATCATAAGAGATGTATCCGAATAAACCATTATTAATGAATTTAAAATCGTTTTTTTCTGATTTAAATTGATTCGAAAACTCCTGAATTACTTCTGGAATATTGGTTGAAGCATCGATTTTACTTTGCTCTGAAGTTCCGTCTGGAAAAGTTTTTGAAATGGTTTCGTTTTCAATTTTTATTGTTGCAATAGGATTACAGCAGATATACGAGAAACTGTTGTCGTTTCCGTGATAATCACTGCTTTCCAACAATAAACTATTTGGAAATTTATCTCTTATTTTAAAATAAATACTAACCGGCGTAATGGTATCTGCCAGAATTTGTTTGTAATGTGTGTTGAGTATAAACGGTTTCAATGTATGTTGTTTTTTAGTTTTAATATATTTTTCTGTTAAAGTTCCGGCCAAAAAAAAAGGCTTGTCGTGATGACAAGCCTTTTATATTTATAGTTTTGAAAATACCATAGGAAGCTTCGTTCACGACGTTTGACGTAAATTGTTCCACCACCAAGTATTGTTCATTATTGTTCTCATTTCTTTATTTTGATGTGACAAAGATATAAATGTAATTTGAATTAGAATACATAAATTTTCAAAAAAAACTTTTCTAATCTTTGAAATTTGTTAAATTTTAAATTCTAACTTTTGACTAAAAACTTAATTTCCAATTGCCAGCGTGTTGTTTACGTTTGCTCTAAAATCTGGGTTTCCTTTGATGTTTGGCGTTATAAACAATTCTATATTTTTCATTTTTGTGTATTCAAGACCAGAATTTGGATTGTAAAAATTTTGAATTGATGCATCTGAACTTGAAGATTCGCTCGTAATTCCTCCGTTACAATTGTTAACTATGGTATTTTTAAAACTCATTTTTGCTAAGTTTTCATTTCCGTTTCCAATGTTTCCTTCTAATAAAACAAAAGGTGAAAAACCAGAAACAATGCTATTGTTTAAGTTAAAAAATGTATTTTCTCTTACATAAATAGATTCTCTAACTAAGCCCTGATTGTTTTCTTCTAAATTTATTAAAGTGATATTTGAAGCATTAATTTTGGTCATTTTTTTGCTCATATCTGTATTTTGAACTTTATCGTATGAATCTACTTCAAAACATCTTGATCCTGAGATATCTGATGAGAACGGATGACGAACAGCAATACTGTTAGTAATATTGATTTGTGCACCTTGTGTAAAATCAAAATCATCATCAGTTGTTCTGTATGAGATTAAGTTACTCATATTCAGGTCACCTCCATAACATTCAAAAGAATCATCATTTGAAAAACTGATTTGAATATTGCTTAAAACTGTTTTTCTTCCCACTCCGGCTAAAGAAAGTCCGTTTAACTCTTTAGAAGCACTTAATTTTCGTCCTGCATATTCAATTCTAACATATTTCATAACTCCAGAATTATCTTCTGGGTCCTGACCTCCATAATGATTTAGGGTTGGTTCTAAATCAAAAGGTAAAGTGTGAATGCCTCCCAAAGTATTTATAGGCGCTTTTCCTAAAATAATAATCCCGCCCCAGTCGCCTGGCTTTCTATTGTTTTTTTCATTTTCTGATGTAAAAACAATTGGGTCAGTTTCAAGACCTTCAGCCATAATTTTTGCTCCGTTTGTAATTACAAGAGTGCCGCAGGTTTTATCATCGCCTCGAATTACTGTTCCCGGTTCTATGGTTAAAGTAGCATTATTGGTAACATACACAACACCAACTAAATGATACGTATTACGCTTAACTAAGCGGGTATCTTTATCAATTGTTCCGGCAATTATATTAGTTGCTTCGTTATATTCATTTATGGCTGGTTTAAAATTTGTCCAATTGTTCATCCAGTTTGTAGTTCCAATAATTCCTTTTGGCTGCTGCTGGGCGTGTATAAAAAAGCTGGTAATCAGAGCGAAAAATACAATTCGTAATTTTGTTTTCATAACTATAATTTTGAGTTTCTAGTTTTTGAGTTTTTATTTTCCTCAAAATTAGAGGCCGTATGTTAATCAATACGGGGATGGTTGTTATGAAAGTGTTATTATAGTATTACGAACGTTATTTTTATGAAAAGTAATAGAAAAAAGAAACCCCGGCAGAATCAAACTGCCGGGGTTTTTCTTATAATATTGAATTAGTAAGCTTTAATTAGAATTTTAAAGACACAGCTAATTCGAAATCGTCATTGATAGTTTTGTCTCCTAAGTTTTCGAAGAAGTTACCAGAGTTGTATTTAATATCGTATTTAGTTCTGTCAACTTTGAAAGCAGTTGTTGCAGTGTTTCCGTTTACAGTGATATCAAAAGTTACTGGTTTAGTAATTCCTTTAATAGTTAAATCAGCAGTTACAGTATAAACGTCAGCAGATTTAGCACCAATAGTTTTGAAAACTAATTTAGAAGTTGGGAATTTATCAGTTCCAAAGAAATCGTCAGCTTTTAAGTGACCGTTTAATTTTCCTTGGTATTCTCCAGTTAAATCTGTAGCTGTTAATGAAGTCATATCAACAGTAAATGAACCACCTGTTAATTTTTTTCCTTTGAAAACTACAGCTCCGTCTTTGAAGTTTACAGTTCCAGAGTGCTCTCCAGTTACTTTTTTACCTACCCATTTAATAGTAGAAGCTTTTACGTCGATTTTTTTAGTTTGTGCGTTTACTGAAATACCAGCAGCAGCTACGAATAATGCAATTGCAATTGTTTTTAAATTTTTCATGTTGTTAAAATTGAATTTAGATTTGTAAATAATTATATAGTGATAAATAATTCCTCGTGAGATTTTCTAACTTTTTTGTAGTGCTGCGTATCGTCTTCATCATGTCTGTAACCTACAGTTGCAATAACCGAAGCGTTTAAACCTAATTTATCGAAACCTAAGATCTCGTTAAACGCAGCAGGATTAAATCCTTCCATTGGTGTAGCGTCGATTTTTAATTCTGCAGCCGCAGCTAATAAAGTTCCTAAAGCAATATAAGTTTGTTTTGCTGTCCAGATGTTTTTAGCTTCTTGTGATAAGTTTGAAATTACACCATTCATCATATCAGCAAATCCGCCTAAAGCTTCAGCAGGAACACCTCTTGTTTCGCTGATGTTTTTAATGTAAGCAGCAACAGATTCTGGTCCTGCGTTTAAGTCGTTTGCAAAAATGAATAATTGTGAAGCATCAGTAATTTGAGTTTGTCCATAAGCTGCTGCTTTTAACTTTTCTCTAATTTCTGGATTTTCTACAATAATTACTTTATAAGGTTGTAATCCGTATGAAGAAGCAGCTAATCTTACAGCTTCTTTTAAAGTATTTAAATCTGCAGCAGATATTTTTTTTGTTGCATCAAACTTCTTTGTTGCATATCTCCATTTTAGATTATCTAATAATGTGCTCATAATATTAATTTTGTTGGGTTCGGTATTTTTCTAATAATTTATTTAATAATTCTAATTCTTCAGGACTTATATTCTCGGCAAATGCACGCTCGTGCGCATCTACTTTCGGGTCTAATTCTTTTAAAACATCAAGTCCTTTTTGTGTAATCAGCACTTCAATCTTTCTGCGATTGTCCGGACAAACATTTCTTGTTACCAGTTCCTTTAGTAATAACTTGTCAACTAATCGTGTTGTATTACTTGTTTTTGCCAGCATACGTTCTTGTATAACACACATATTAGCAGGATTTCCTTTTTGTCCTCTTAATATACGCAGCACATTATATTGTTCTCCAGACAAATCATACGGTTTCATTATCTCGTTGAAATGATCCTGAATCACATTTTGTGTGTACATAATGTTCAGAATAACTTTTTTCGCATTATCCATCTTAACTGTACTCTTAATAACCTCTTCAATTGTCATAGTCGTAAGTGTATAATTTGTATATACAAATGTATAGCTTTTAATAGTTGTATATACAAGTGTTGTGTTAATTATTTGTTAATATGAAAAACAGCCGTATAAATAATTAATTATTAATGCCTAAAGTTAATTTATTTCCTGGGTTTAAATAGTTGATATGTTGATATTTAACTTAAAGTTAAACTACAATATTCAGATTTAAATATTTTTATTGCTGAGGCATTTTTGTAAGACTAATTTTTTAACCATAAATAGAAGGAGTTTAAAATATACTTTGATTTTGAACTGCTTATCGAAATTCAGAGAGAAAAAATCCTTTAGATGTCGCTTTAAAATCGGCAATTTCCTTAGCGACCCAATTTTCATCATGTCCAAGTTCTTTTGCAATTACCCTTGCTGTTTTTTCAGATACTTCAATTGCAGCTCTGGCATCCAAAAACAATAATCGAACACGTCTTGCCAGAATATCATCTACAGTTCTTGCCATTTCATAACGTACAGCCCAAACAATTTCTGCCAATGTAAATTCATAATCAAGATGGAGTTTTTCTTTTAATTCTGGTTCTTTTTCTTGCAGCTGGAGTATTTTTGTAATATCAGAACCATAAATATACAAGTGGTTTTCCCTATCAAGAGTCGTTGTAGGTTTATTTCCGTGAATGCTTAAGTTTTGTGTAATACAAGGTTTTTTGGGAAGTTTTCCTTTTAGTATTGCTTTGTCAATGATGTCTTCGGCAATTTTTCGGTAAGTAGTCCATTTACCTCCTGTTATGGTTATCAATCCAGTTTCTGAAACTATAATTTTATGACTTCTGGAAACTTCTTTTGTGCTTCTGCCTTCTTCTTTTGGAGCAGCTAACGGACGCAGACCTGCAAAAACAGATAATACATCGGCTCTTGTTGGTTTTTTGGCAAGGAATCGCTGTGCTGTTTCTAAAACAAATTCAATTTCGCTTTCTAAAGCAATAGGTTCTAAACTTTGTTTTTTTATTAAAGTGTCGGTTGTACCTACTACAACGTGATTGTGCCACGGAACAGCAAATAAAACTCTTCCATCTTTTGTTTTCGGAATCATCAAAGCATGTTCGCCTGGAAGAAAAGATTTATCAAACACCAAATGAATTCCCTGACTCGGCACGATATATTTTTTGTAAACTTTATCGTTTAGCTTCATGATGGCATTTGTAAAAACTCCTGTTGCATTTATTACAACTGCACCTTTTATGTTATAGTTTATTCCGGTTTCCTGATCAACTGCCTGAACGCCGGTGATTTGATTTTTATCATCTTTTATTAAATTAATAACTTTTGTATAATTTAAAACACAAGCTCCGTTTTCTACCGCAGTCTGAGCCAGATTTACAGCCAAACGAGAATCGTCAAATTGCCCGTCATGATAAATAACACCATTTACAAGTCCGTCTTCTTCTACATTTGGAAGCATTTCGATAGTTTTCTTTTTGGAAAGATATTTAGAACTCCCTAAACTTAAACCTCCTGATAATAGATCATAAATTTTTAATCCAATGGTGTAAAAGTAACCGCTTAACCAATGGTAATTTGGAATAACAAAAGATTGGTTTTTTACCAAATGATTTGCATTTTGTGCCAGTAAACCTCGCTCTTTTAATGCTTCTCTAACTAAGTGGACATCTCCCTGCGCCAAATATCGTACACCGCCATGAACTAATTTGGTACTTCTGCTGGAAGTTCCTTTGGCAAAATCTACAGCTTCAAGTAAGATGGTTTTATAGCCTCGGCTGGCAGCATCAATTGCAGTTCCTAAACCGCTGGCTCCTCCGCCTATAATTATTACGTCCCAATTTTCGGTATTTTGTAGTTTTAGTAACTGCTCTGAACGATTCATATTTTTTACGGGACTTTTTGTTTAAAGCAAACTTAACGAAATGAAATTAAAAATTGATGAAGAAATATTCCGTATGAATGTGTCATTGGTAGAAAAAAATATTGTTTTGTATTGTATCCTGTAAGGACACCTGTTTATTATGTATTGGTTCATTAATCAAACGTTCCTGCGGAAGGTACAAATGGAAATCAAATTCAATTCTACCAATGAGACATTTCTACGGAATGAATTAATTATTAAAAAAGAAACCCGACAGATTTTTAAAATCTGTCGGGTTATCGAATATTTTGAGAACTATATTTTAATGCAGCAGTTTTTCAAATGCTTTTCTTGCAGAGCCTCTTAAATAGACTTCACCGCAATAGGTGTATTTCAATTTGTCTAAAATTTTCAGCATTGGAACATTGTCAAAATTAGTATCAACCTTTATGCTGTAAATATTATTTTCAATAGATAAACCTTCAATTTTTTCAAATAATTTTGTGGCAATTCCTTTTCCTTTTGCCAATTTCGAAACTGCTACGCGGTGTACAACAGTATAATCACCATCGCTAAGCCATTTGCCCTCGATATTTTCGTAAGCCGGATCTTTACCAAAAATAATAGCAGCATAACACAAAATAGATTCATTTTCTGTAAGCACATAGCCATAACCATTTTCAATGTCATTTTTAATGGTAAGCTCATTTGGATAACCATCCTGCCACTGTGTACTTCCGTCTAGTCTTCTTTGTTCAATGGCATCCTGCAGTATTTCCCAAATAACAGGTACTTCAGAAATAACTGCTTTTCGTAAAACTAATTGTTGAGTAGAATTCATTTTTTGGATTATATAAAAAATTAATGAGGCAGTTTGTCTTTTATCAAACCATAAACCCAGGTTCCTGCAATGGCACTTACCAAAGTTACCACGATTACTGTTGCTCCAGTACCAATTTGAGCAAAAAGAGGCCCCGGACAAGCTCCTGTAATTGCCCATCCAAAACCAAACATCAGGCCTCCGTAGATTTGTCCTTTATTGAAAGTTTTAGGCTGAATTTCGATTTTTTCGCCCTGAAGGGTTTTGATGTTTAATTTTTTAATTAGGAATACTGAAATTACTCCAACCGCAACTGCACTTCCAATTACACCATACATGTGGAATGACTGCAAATGAAACATTTCCTGAATACGAAACCAGCTGATGATTTCGGCTTTTACGAATACAATTCCGAAAAAGATGCCAACGATTAAATATTTAAGGTTTGCGAATGCTGTTTCTTTTTTATGACTTGCGTTGATTCCTTCGTTGTCTGTATTTTTATTTTCTAAATTACTCATTTTAAAAATTTTAAAGTGAAAGAATATATGGTAAAATCAAAAGTGACATTACAAAACCGCCAATCATAAAACAAATTGTAGCTACGACTGAAGGCCATTGTAAATTTGAAATTCCCATAATTGCATGTCCGCTTGTACATCCGCCAGCATAACGCGTTCCAAAACCAACTAAAAATCCGCCCACGACCATCATAATAAATCCGCGAAGAGTAAACAAACTTTCCCATGAAAACAGCTGTACCGGAACTAAACCAGTATGATCTGTAATTCCGTAAGAAGCCAATTGTTCTGAAAGTTCCGGAGTAATTTCTACCGGATTTGGATTAGATAACAAATAAGCAGCGATTACACCGCCCAGAAATATTCCGAAAACAAAGAATAAATTCCAGCTTTCTTTTTTCCAGTCGTATTTAAAAAATGAAATATTCGACGGAATACAAGCCGCACAAATATGTCGCAGAGACGAACTAATCCCGAAAGATTTATTCCCGATAATTAATAAAATTGGAACTGTTAATCCAATTAGCGGGCCAGCTACGTACCAAGGCCATGGTTCTTTTAAAATTTCTAGCATATTTTTTAGGTTCAAAGGTTCAAAGGTACAGAGGTTCAAAGGGAAAACTTTGTCGCTTTGCACCTTTGAACCTCTGTACCTCAAAAATTATTTTAATATTTTGCTTTGACAAACAAAATCTGATTTTGGAATATTTGTTTTTGAGATTGCTCCGAAACCGCCGTCAACTTCAGAAAAATTTCTAAATCCGCGTGCTTGAAGAATAGAAGCCGCAATCATACTGCGGTAACCGCCGGCACAATGCAGGAAAAAATGTTCATTTGGGTTAATATCTTTTACCCAGTCATTAATATAAGCTAGAGGTTTGCTGTAAGCATCTTCGATATGCTCTGCTTCATATTCTGTTTCCTTACGAACATCAATAACCTTGTCTTCTTTGATATTAAATTTTCCGGCAAATTCTTCTGCTGAAATTCGGTTTACCGTATCAATTTCAAAACCTGCTTTTTCCCAGGCTTCAAAACCGCCTTCAAGATGCCCGATAATTGAGTCAAAACCTACACGGCTTAAGCGTGTAACAGTTTCTTCTTCTAAGCCAGCTTCGGTTACTAATATAATAGGTTGTTTTACGTCTCCAATTAAAGTTCCAACCCACGGTGCAAAATCACCGTTGATTCCTATATTAATTGACTGCGGAATAAATCCTTTAGCAAAATCACCGCTTTTACGAGTATCTAAAATTAAAGCTCCAGTTTCTTCGGCCACAGCCTCGAATTCTTCTGCTTTAATAGACTTCATTCCATTATGCAAGACCGTTTCAAAACTTTCGTAACCTTGTTTGTTCATGGCAACGTTCATACTAAAATAGGCCGGAGGAGGCAATAATCCGTCAGTAACTTCTTTTATAAATTCTGCTTCGGTCATATCAGCGCGCAAAGCATAATTTGTTGCTTTTTGATTTCCAATAGTCGAAACCGTTTCTTTACTCATGTTTTTTCCGCAGGCACTTCCCGCACCATGAGCAGGATATACAATTACATCATCAGCCAGCGTCATGATTTTATCTCTTAACGAATGAAATAAAATTCCTGCCAATTGATCCTGAGTCATTCCAGAAGCTTTTTGAGCTAAATCCGGACGGCCTACATCGCCAATAAATAAAGTATCTCCAGAGAAAATAGCGTGATCTTTTCCATTTTCGTCAATAAGTAAAAAAGTCGTGCTTTCCATAGTATGTCCCGGAGTGTGCAAAACTTTGATCGTTACTTTTCCAACTTTAAATTCCTGTCCGTCTTTTGCAGAAATGCAGTCAAATTCGCAGGCAGCATTTGGACCGTAAACAATTGGCGCTCCGGTTTCTTTGCTTAAATCAACGTGTCCTGAAACGAAATCAGCGTGAAAATGCGTTTCAAAAATATATTGCAGCTTTACTCCGTCGCGTTCTAAACGATCTAAATAAGGCTGTATTTCTCTAAGCGGATCAATAATGGCCGCTTCGCCATTTGAAGTGATATAATATGCACCTTGTGCTAAGCATCCGGTGTAAATTTGTTCTATTTTCATGATAGGTGTTGTAAAATGATGGGATACAAAGGTAGTTTTGTTTTTTAAAAAAATAGGTGACTAATGTTACAGAAATTAGGTTTTTGTGTAAAATAATGCGGATTTTGTCATATGCTTTAATATAAATGTGTTTAAACTTGAGCAATTACGCTTTAAGCTTTAATTTTGCATATGACGAATGTCATTTCAAAATAAAAAAGAAAATGAACACAAAAGACTTATTGGATCAAATTGCTTTTATAAAAGAAATTGATAAAGTAAAATACATTCAGCGCAAAACAAAATTATTCAACAGCGACAGATGTGAAAATGATGCAGAACACAGCTGGCATCTGGCGTTAATGGCAATTGTTCTGGCAGAACATTCTAATGAACCTATTGACGTTTTGAAAGTTGTAAAAATGGTTTTGATTCATGATATTGTAGAAATCGATGCGGGAGATGTTTTTATTTACGATACAGTAAAAAATCACTCAAATACTGATGAGGAAAGATTAGCCGCAAACAGAATCTTTGGTTTACTGCCAAAAAATCAAGCCGAAGAATTTATTTCAATCTGGGAAGAATTTGAAGCGGGAGAAACCAACGAAGCTAAATTTGCCAGATCTATGGACAGATTAGAACCTTTATTGCAGAATACGTCTAACAATGGCGGCACCTGGAAAGAATTTGGAGTGAAATATGACAAAGTCTATGAAAAGAAAAGTATCATAAAAGAAGGCTCAAAATCGATATGGAATTATGCCGAAGGTTTGATTAATGAAAGTGTAGAAAAAGGGATTTTAGAAAAATAATCACGTAATCAAACAGAATATGCGGTTTCAACCGCAGGACTCATGCTTAATCACAATACGTTTCCCGTGGTTGAAACCACGGGCTATGTTTAAATGCTCAAATCTATACGCAATTTTGTCATTTCGACCGAAGGGAGAAATGACAAACTATATGTAACTCAAAAAAATGACAAGTGTCATTTCTACTCTTTAAATTGTTGAAAAGTTTAACAAATATCAGGTGATAAACTTTTTTTAAAGGAGGTTAATTCGGGTTCTAATGGTTAAATTTGTAGAACTTCATAAACAAATTACCATTATGGAAGAAATGCTCTTTTATGACCGAATGCAATTCGCCTTCACCATTACTTTTCATTATCTTTTTCCGCAGCTTACAATGGGTCTTTCGCTCATCATTGTTTACTTCAAATGGAAATACTTAAAAACTAATAACGAACAATACAATCACGCCACCCATTTCTGGATGAAAATCTTTGCCCTCAATTTTGCAATGGGTGTGGTAACAGGAATTCCAATGGAATTTCAATTTGGAACCAACTGGGCAAAATTCTCCGAATTAACCGGAGGAATCATAGGCCAGACTCTCGCAATGGAAGGAATGTTTTCTTTCTTTCTCGAATCCTCTTTTCTGGGATTATTTTTATTTGGAGAAAAACTCCTTGGCCATAAATGGCATTTTGTAACCGGATTATTAATTATGATAGGTTCCTGGGCCAGCGGTTACTTAATTATTGCTACACATTCCTGGATGCAGAATCCTGTTGGATATGAAATCCTCGAAAACGGAAAATTTGTATTGAATAATTTTCAGGCTTTATTCCTTAATCCTTGGCTTTGGCCTTCTTATTTACACAATCAGGCAGCTTCTTTAGTTACGAGTTCGTTTGTTGTGGCAGGAATTGGTGCTTTTTATATTTTGAGTAAGAAGAATGTTTCTTTTGGGAAATTGTTCCTAAAAACGGGAGTAATCTTCGGATTGATTTCGAGTGTAATTGTAGCAGTTCCAACCGGAGATTTACTGGCAAAAAATGTTGTAAAATATCAGCCTGTAACTTTTGCAGCAATGGAAGGAATTTTTCATACCGAGAAAAAAGGTTCTGAAATTGTTTTAATAGGACAGCCCGATGTAAAAGACAAAAAACTCGATAATAAAATTGCCGTTCCTAATATTTTAAGTTTCCTGACTTACGGAAACTGGGAGCAGGAAATAAAAGGTTTAGATCAGTTTGAAGAAGACCTGCATCCAACCAATATTTCGGGATTGTATTATGCATATCATATTATGGTAGGACTTGGAACGGTTTTTATTGGATTAATGGTGATTTCGCTTTTCCAATTAATCAGAGGAAAATTATTCCAAACCAAATGGATTTTATGGTCTTTGATGTTCATGATGCCATTTCCATATATTGCCAATACAACAGGCTGGTATACGGCAGAATTAGGAAGACAGCCGTGGCTGGTTTACAATTTAATGCGAACTGCAGCCGGCGCTTCGCCAACGGTTTCATCCGGAAATACTTTGTTTACATTACTGGGTTTTATTGGTTTATACCTTTTACTGGGAATGTTGTTTTTGCTTTTAGTTGGAAAAATTATTAATAAAGGCCCTCATAATGTGGACCTTTCATCAGAAAAAATATAGGTATGGAATTTTTTTGGTACGTAGTTTTAATGGGAATTCTGGCTGTTTATCTGGTTTTAGACGGCTACGATTTTGGAGCAGGAATAATTCATTTATTTTTTGCTGATACAGAAAAAGATAAAAAAGCAATTACAAGCGCCATTGGTCCGTTTTGGGATGCCAATGAAGTTTGGCTTATTGCGGCCGGAGGTGTTTTGTTTTTTGCTTTCCCAACTTTATATGCATCCTCTTTCAGCGGTTTTTATCTGCCGTTGATTATGATTTTATGGCTTTTGATTTTCCGTGCCATCGGACTTGAAATGCGCGGACAAATTCATAATCCAATGTGGGAAAGTATTTGGGACAAAGCTTTCGGGATTGCGAGTCTGCTTTTGGCGTTATTCTTCGGAATTGCTTTAGGAAATATTGTTCGCGGTGTCAATCTCGGAATGGTTCAAAATGGCGTTTCTACTCAGGAACCTCATTTTTTCTTTCTGCCTTTGTGGAATCCAACTTTTAGTCCGCAGGCAAATGAATTGGGAATTATCGACTGGTTTACACTTTTCTTAGGAATTGTGAGTGTGGTTGCTCTAACAATTCACGGTGCCAACTGGATTATTTATAAAACAAATTCATCGTTGAACCCAAAACTCAAAAAAGTGGTTTTTGTCTTGAATATTGTTCTGCTGGTTTTAGTTTGTATATCGTTACAAATCTGGCATTTTATAGAGCCGAAACCGTTTCATAATTTTGTTGAAAATCCTATTTTGTGGTTTTTCCCGCTTTTAACTTTTGTTGGTATTGCGGGTTTATTTAAAGTACGTTCCTTTAAAAAAGACGGTCACGGATTTATATTTTCAACTTTATTTTTAGTAGGCGGATTTGCTTCAACAGCTGTTTCAATTTTTCCAAATGTTCTGCCATCAACCAATAAAGTAAATCCGTCGTTAACGATTTACAACACCGCTGCTCATGAATACGGATTAAGCGCCGGATTGAGCTGGTTTTTTATCGCTTTGTTTCTGGTTATTATTTATTTTATTATTCAGTATCGCGTTTTCAGCGGTAAAATGGATGATATTGGATATGGGGAACATTGATGGTTTTGTTTAAAATGTATTATAATAAATATAAAAAGAGTAGTAGTGATAAAAATTGTTATAAAAAATAAATACAAATCTATAGACGTTTGTGAGTTTGAACTTCCTAATTTTTCAGTTTTAACAGGTTTAAATGGGAGTGGTAAGACACATTTGTTAGAAGCAATTGCAAATAATATAATTAGTGATGTATATGTAAATGGAAATAAAATTTCTTATGTAAGATACATTCCTTTTAATGGTTTGAATTCAGATATTAAAGAAGAATGTGATCCAGATGTAATCACAAGATGGATAAAAAGTATAGTGGATCCATTTAGAAAATCACTTGAGTCATTAAAAGAAAGAGGCGTAGAATTAACCGAGAGTAATTTGATAAATTCAAGTGGTGATATGAGTTTTAGATTTGCCATAAAAAAAGTTTTAGAAAAAATAGGGAAAAAAATAGAAGATATTACAGATGATGATTTTTCAAATTATTTTGATGCATCTATGATTGCTCAGAATGATTTTTTTACAGCTCAATTTGCTCTAATTTTTAAAAATTATCATAGATTGTTTATTGAAAACGAATTAAACATATATTATAAATCTAAAAATATTCCTACAGAATCTGATGGTTTATCTAATAATGATTTCATTAATAGAAATGGTATTGCACCATGGGATTTTGTAAATAATATACTTGCCGAGATAGATGTACCATATATTGTAAATTCACCCAGTGGAACAAGAGCAGAATCTAATTTTAAATTGAGATTAATTAATCAAAATAATGGAATAGAAATTTCATCACAAGATTTGTCAACTGGTGAGAAAGTTTTAATGTCTTTAGCTTTAGCAATTTATAATTCAAGTGGAATAGATAATAAACCTGAGCTTTTATTGATAGATGAACCTGACGCTGCATTGCATCCCTCCATGTCTCGAAAAATGATTGATATACTTAATAATCATATTGTAAAAGTAAGTAAGATTCCTAGTTTGATAACTTCTCATTCACCAACTACAATAATTTCGTCAGATGGGATTTCAATTTATCAAATGGAAAGAGGAAATTCAATACCAAATAAAATTTCAGTACAAAAAGCCGTAGAATTATTGTCAAGTGACATTCCATTTTTGAAAATTTCTAATGATAAAAGAAGACAGGTGTTTGTTGAGAGTAAATATGATGTAACATATTATGAGCTTTTAACTAATATTCTTTTAACAATTGACAAGATAGAATCTGAGCCAATTTATTTGCCAGCAAGAACTTCAAATGGATCTAATTGTACTGATGTAATTGAAGTAGTAAATAACTTGTATGATAATGGTAATGACCAAATTTATGGAATTATTGATTGGGATACAAGGAATGAAAATAAAGGAAGGATAATTGTTTTAGGAGAAAACGAAAGGTATTCAATTGAAAATTATCTTTTAGATCCATTAATGATGGGATTGCTTTTTATTAGAGAAGCAAAAGTTCCAATCTCCGAATTCGGATTCGAAACAATATCGAAATATTCAGAAATTGGAAACTTACAACTTGCAGAAGCTCAGGTGATAATTGATAAAATATTGGTTGATTTAGGCTTGTTTTCTGCTAACGTAATTGAATATAATTTATACAATGGGTGGAAATTAAATATTTCTTCCGAATTTAATTTATTTCAAGGTCATGATCTTGAAAATTTATATAAAAGAAAATATCCTTTTTTAAATGTTTATCAAAGAGAAGATTCTCTAAAAAAAGATGTTATTCAAAAGATTGTAAATGATTTTCCAGAATTTGTTCCCATTAGAATTTTCGAAACAATAAAAAAAATTAAATAAAACTTAATTAATGATATTCTTATATTAGTGCTGTCCGCTATATATAGTCAAGAAAAAGGAAAAGCTCAAAAAGCTTCCTATTAAATTTTCTTAATATAACTTTTACAAATAGTGGATTTCATCTCCTTTTTCTTAGTTTTGTTAAAAGAGAAATTAAAAGACAGCAAATGTATAATTGTTTTGATATAGCCAAATATTTTATTGAGCTGGCGGAAGAAGAAGGTCAGGGACTTGACCCAATGAAACTGCTCAAGCTTACTTACATTTCGCACGGCTGGCATTTAGGAATTACCGGAAAACCTCTTTTCGATAATGAAGTGCAGGCCTGGAAATACGGTTCGGTTATTCCTGATTTGTATTACGAAATACGAATGTTTGGAAAAGATCCTGTTGATCCGTTTTTGATTAATATTTCGGCTAAAACTCCATTGAAACAGGAAGACAAAGAGTTTCTAAAAAAAATCTGGAATAATTATAAAGGTTTATCAGGATTACAGCTTTCGGCTTTAACGCATGAAGAGGGAAGTCCGTGGTCGCAGACTTGGGACGGAACGCACAATGTAATTATTGGCAATGATATTATTAAAGAATATTATAAGGAAAAACTAGATAGTTAAATGGAAAAAACACTGGCAGAAAAATTACCCGAAAGTGCTTTAGGAAACGATATTATTAATATTCCGAAAGATGTTACCAAAGAAGCCGAAAAGGAAAATCATTTAATGAAACCTTATGATCCGAAAAGCCATTCGGAATATATTGAATTAAAAAGATTTGAAATCGAGCAGGCAAACGAAAGTTTAGAGCGAAAGCTAAGACAGGAAAATGCTAAAAAAGCTTTTATTTTTTCGTCAAGATGGGCTATTTTTATTGCTCTTGTTATTTTATTGCACGGAGCAGGAGCGTCTTACAAATTCTTTATTTTATCACAAACTGAGTTTTTATTTGTTGTAGGGACTTTAACGACATCAATTTTTACTTTTTATACTTTGGTTTTGAGATATTTATTTTACAGAAAACCAAATGCTAAAACTACAGAAAAGAAAATAGTTTAGATAGTTTTTTTGTCAGAAAAATTATATTTTTGTTTCAATCAAAGACACAAACTTGTATTATACATAAGGCAAAGTGTATTTTACTGATTCCGATATTTTTTCAAGAATTTTAAATATCTTTGAACTATGAGCACATTGAACAGACCCAGAAATATTGGCCGAAATATAAGTCGAATTAGAGAACTTCGCGGCATGAAACAAGGAGCACTTGCAGATGCTATTGGCACAAGCCAGCAGACTATTTCAAGTATAGAAACGAGCGAAACTGTTGATTTTGATAAACTGGTGGAAATTGCAAAAGCACTTGGTGTAACAGTTGAAGCTATTGAAAATTTTACAGAAGAATCTGTTTTCAATTTCTTTAATAACTTTTATGATAATAGTTCAAGTCAAGGAAATAGTTTTAATCAAGGTATGAATGCTACTTTTAATCCTTTAGATAAAGTAATCGAGCTTTATGAGAGATTAGTTCAGGCTGAAAAAGAAAAAGTAGAATATCTGGAAAAGCTATTGAATAAAGAAAAATAAAAACTTTAAGTTTACCCAAAAAATACAAATCCGTTTATTTTTAGAAATAAACGGATTTTTAGTTTTATTGAGGTTAATACTTTGGCAGAATGCTGGATGACCTTGTTTTCTGTAAACTGGACTATAAGTAAGCTTGTGGTTTGCCATACTTTCGCTTTTTTAACTAAAGCATTTAACAATGGATTACAAAATCAAAAAAGCAAGTATTGAAGATCTTAATGAAGCAGCTGAACTTTTTAATCTTTATCGTGTTTTTTATCGTCAGGAATCTGATGTAGAAAAAGGAAAAGCATTTCTAAAAGAACGACTATTGAATAATGAGTCGGATATTTTTTTAGTAACGATTAACGAAAAAGCGGTTGGGTTCGTGCAGCTCTACAAATTATTTCATTATACAAAATTGCAAAAACAATGGCTTTTGAGCGATCTTTTTGTACATCCGGATTATCGAGGCAAAGGATTATCTGTGGCGTTAATTGACCGTAGTAAATTATGGTGTGAAGAAACTGGAGCGTGTGGTTTAATGCTTGAAACTGAAAAAACAAATGATATTGGGAATACATTATATCCTCGATGCGGTTTTGAATATGATGGACTTCACAATTATTATCATTGGTGGAGAAACTGATAAATAATTGACTGCAATTTAAAATATTAGAAAAAACTTAATTTAAATACAAATCCGTTTATTCCCCAAAATAAACGGATTTTTTTAGTTTTCATCTTTGCCAAAATTAAAAATCTTGACAAAGACTACTTTACAAGTGCAAACTAAATTCGAATTAAAATAAAACTTCTTTTGTAATAATATAAAATCCCATTACGAGAACAAACCAGCCAAAAAGCGGTTTTAATTTCGCGCCGTCGATTTTTTTAGAAAGCTGACTTCCGATAAACATTCCCAAAAGCGCCATTCCTGAAACGCCTAATAAAAAAGTATAATCAATTGGAGTTCCGATGTATAAATCACCGCCAAAACCTATTGAAGAATTAATGGTGATGATTAGCAGTGAAGTCCCAACGGCTTGTTTCATAGGTAATTTGGCGAAAAATAAAAGGGCAGGAATAATTAGAAATCCTCCTCCAGCGCCAAGAAATCCTGTTACGATTCCAACCAAAAAACCAATTATGCTTAGCTGAGTATAATTGGTTTCGGTGCTTTTTATTTCGGACTGATTTTTCTTGATCATCGAAATCGCCGCGGTTATCATCAAAATCGAAAAGACAATCATAATTAGAAAATCTTTTGAAACTGAATAAGAGGCAATTGAGAAAATAGTCGAAGCAATCTGCGGGAAAATAACTTCGCGGATAATCAATATTGAAATTACAGACGGAACAGCAAAATACAATGCTGACTTTAGCTTTAGATTTCCCATTTTGTAATGGCTGTAACTTCCAAATAATGCCGTCAGTCCAACAATAAATAAAGAATAAGAAGTTGCCTGATCCGGATTTACTTTAAATAAATAGACTAAAATAGGAATAGTAAGAATAGAACCGCCTCCGCCAATTAAGCCAAGAGAAATCCCGATTATGATTGAAGCAAAATATCCTAAATATTCCATTGCATTTGTTTTTATGCAAAGTTGCTTCGGAAATTAGAAACCTACAGTAACATTTATCACATACAGATATTTTTTTGCAGGTGAATTTTTGCCCACGGATTTTACGGATGAAACGGGTTGTCGCGGAATGTTAAGATTCTATGTGTTTAAAAATTTAAGATAAAGTGTGTCAGTTCGAGCGAAGTCGAGAACCCGCAAAGCATTTCGACTTCGCTCAATGTGACAAAACAATCTGTGTAAATCTTTTAATGTGTGGCAAAAAGAAAAACAGCGTGAACCCGTTTCATCCGTAAAATCCGTGGGCCAATATTATTTTAGTAATTCAATCTGGTTTCGGTTAAGTTTTACCAAACCGCGCTGCTCCATTTTTTTCAGCAATCTCGAAACAACTTCTCTGGAGGTATTTAATTCGGTTGCGATTTCCTGATGCGAGAGATTCACTTCAGAACAGCCGCAGGCATCAGAATGTCTTTTTAGGTAAAACTCCAAACGTTCATCCATAGAACGGAAAGCAATATTATCGACAACTTCCAGAACTTCTTCAAAACGGCTTCTGTAGGTTTCAATTACAAATTCGTACCACGATCTGTGTTCCATCATCCATTTATCCATCATTTGCAGCGGAATCATCATGACCGAAACATCTTCGACAACCTTTGCCATAATCTGGCTTTTTTCGCTTTTGGCGGTGCAGATCATCGAAATAGCGCAGGCTTGTCCGGGTTGCAGATAATACATTAAAAATTCGCCTCCATCTTCGCCTTCACGGTAAATTTTGATTTTTCCTTTAGTTATCAAAACAGTGTTTTTAATATACTGTCCGGTACGCATTAAAATAGTTCCGGCTTCAAAATCCTGAAGACTTCCGTTTTCTTCAATAGTGGCAATAAGTTCGCTGGAAAAATTAGGAAAGATGGTTTTTAATGAATTTTGCATTAGAGAGATTTAAAAATAGAAACAACATTTAACCATTAAGCGATTAAGTTTCATTAAACTTAATTTACCTTCATTTCTTAATGGTTGGAAATAAAAAACTTTAATGTTTGTGTCTTGTTTGTTTTGTCAAAAAGAGATTAAAAATTATAATTTTTTACAAAGATAATCGATTCAGGTTATATTAATTGTCAGAAAACGAGATTTAGGTTGAATTTTATGTAAATGAAAAAATCCTATTTTCTATCGATTTTGCAGACTATAATTTTAAAAATAGTAAGTAAATTTGTAAATCACTGATTATAATACTTTCTCTAAAACGTTTTCTGAGAATAATAATCGAAATCGCATTTGGTACGTTTTTTATAAATAGAAACGTCGTAATTTTACAAAAAACACATATTATGAATTTATCACAAGAAGATTGGGTTAATCAGCTTGCTGCTGACGAGAATGCAGTTATACTGGACGTAAGAACTGAAGACGAATTTAATGACGGCTATATTGAAAATGCTTTAAACATTGATATCAATAAAGGTCAGGCTTTTATTTATGAAATCGAAGAATTAGATAAAAATAAAAACTACTATGTGTATTGTCGTTCTGGAGCCAGAAGTGCTAAAGCATGTCAGATTATGAACGAGTTAGGTATAGAAAATGCCTACAATCTGCTTGGTGGTATACTGGACTGGGAAGGCGAAACCGTACAACCATAAAAGAAGAAGAGGCACAAAAAGCCTCTTTTTTCATTAAAAAAACTATTAATAACCAAACAAAAATTACCAGATTATGAGTTTAATACCCGAAGAGTTTGAGATTAAAACCCTTATAAATCAAGATACTTATCTTGTAAATGGTGAATTAAAACAATGGACAGGACAAACCACTCCTGTGTTTTCTACCATTTCTTCTACAGAAAAATACACACCTACATTATTAGGATCGATTCCTTTTATGGGCGAAGCCGAAGCAGCAGAAGTTGTTGAAGCCGCAAATGCAGCCTATGATAAAGGACAAGGTTTATGGCCAACCATGAAAGTGGCTGACCGTATTAAATGCATGGAGAATTTCGTTAAACAAATGAAAGAAACCCGCGAAGAAGTGGTTAAGCTTTTGATGTGGGAAATTGGGAAAAACCTTGGCGATTCTCAAAAAGAGTTTGACAGAACCGTTGAATATATTTATGATACCATTGCCAGCTATAAAGAATTAAACGGACGCAGTTCGCATTTTGAAAAAGTGCAAGGTGTAAACGCTATGATTCGCCGCGGGCCTCTTGGAGTAGTTTTATGTCTTGGGCCGTACAATTATCCTTTAAATGAAACTTTCTCATTGTTGATTCCGGCTTTGATTATGGGGAATACCGTGATTTTTAAACCTGCTAAACATGGTGTTTTATGTATTTCGCCATTATTAGAAGCTTTTAGAAGCAGTTTCCCAAAAGGAGTTATCAATATTGTTTACGGAAGAGGACGTGAAGTAGCTTCGCCAATTATGAAATCTGGTAAAATTGATGTTTTGGCATTAATTGGAAACAGTAAATCGGCGATTGCTTTGCAGGATCAGCATCCAAATAAAAACAGACTTCGTTTAATTTTAGGTCTTGAAGCTAAAAACCCGGCGATTATTCTTCCGGATGCCGATTTAGATTTGGCAATTCAGGAATGTATTACGGGAACTTTGTCTTTTAACGGACAGCGTTGTACAGCTTTAAAAGTTCTTTACGTTCACGAATCAATCAGAGAAGAATTCAATAAAAGATTCTCTGAAAAAGTAGATGCGCTGCAATTTGGAAATCCGTGGGAAAAAGGAGTGTCTTTAACACCGCTTCCAGAAACTGAAAAACCAAACTACATTCAGGGATTAATTGACGATGCAGTAAGCAAAGGCGCAAAAATCCTGAACGAAAAAGGAGGAAAACATTCAGAGAATTATATTTTTCCAGCCGTTTTATATCCGGTAAACAGCAAAATGCGTGTGTATCACGAAGAACAGTTTGGTCCAGTAGTTCCAATTATTTCTTTCAAAGATATTCAGGAACCTTTAGAAGATATGGCCGAATCTAATTACGGACAGCAGGTAAGTTTGTTCGGAAAAGATATTAAAACCCTTGCACCGCTTATCGATGCTTTGGTAAACTTAGTATGCCGTGTAAACTTAAACAGTTCTTGCCAAAGAGGTCCGGATGCTTTCCCATTTACAGGTCGTAAAGATTCTGCAGTAGGGACATTAAGTATTCCAGATGCTTTGCGCTCTTTCTCAATTCGTACGTTTGTCGCTTCAAAAGATATCGCTTATAACAATGAAATTCTGCAGGAATTGTTAAACAGCAAAGAGTCGAATTTTATTAATACCGACTATATCTTGTAAGCATCAAGGTTATATATTAATTGTAGCAGGCCGTCTTTTTCTTTATAAGAATCAGACGGTTTTTCTTTTTTTAAGATGCGAAATACTAAGGTTCTAAGCTGCTAAGTTTTTTGATTTTGTAACTTTGAAGATAAATTTTATCAATTTTGTAACTTTATTTTAAAAATAAGGTCTTATATAAAAAACTTAAATTTTATAAAACCAAAAACCAGCTTATGAAAAAATTATCAATTCATCTTGCATTCACTGCTTTTTTAATTCTGGCACAAACAGGATTTGCACAAGAGCTTTATATGCCAAGAAATATTAAGGCCGCTTATGCCAAAGGCACTCGTTCTGCAGACGGAAAACCCGGAAAAAATTATTGGCAGAATCATGGTAAATATACTATGGATATTACGGTTGATGCCAAAACCAAAATGGTTTCGGGAACAGAAACCATTATTTACGAAAACAACAGCAATGACAGTTTAAGAAATCTCGTTATTCGTTTTGTAAACAATCTTCATAAACCATCAGCACCAAGAAGCGGCGATGTGAGCGAGGATTTCTTAAGTAACGGTTTAACGCTTACGTCTCTTAAAGTAGCTGGGGAAACCTATAATGAAAATGCCAGAAATTGGGGAACTGTTGGAAACGTAAAGCTAAAAAAAGCACTTGCACCGCATTCTAAAACAACTATTAATATCGACTGGAATTATCCTTTATCAAAAGAAAGCGGCAGAGAAGGGCAAATAGACGAAAGTACTTTTTTTGTGGCCTACAGTTATCCAAGAGTTTCTGTTTTTGATGATTATAACGGCTGGGACAGAATACCTCATACAGATCGTCAGGAATTTTATAACGACTTTAATGATTATGTTTATTCTGTAAAAGCACCAAAAAACTTTGTGGTTTATGCGACCGGTGATTTCTTAAATCCAGATGAGGTTTTACAGCCGGAGTTTGCAGCGCGTCTAAAAAAATCATATTCAACAGATGAAATTCTGCATATTGCAAACGAACAGGAGATGAAAAGCGGTATTGTAACCAAACAAAACGAATGGAATATCTGGAAATTTGAAGCCAAAAATATTACTGATGTCTGCTTTGGTTTAAGCGATCATTATTTATGGGATGCCAGCAGTGTTTTGGTAGATAAAAAAACAAACCGCCGCGCGAGTGTTCAGGCAGCGTATGATATTAAAGGAACCGATTTTGTAAACTCAGTTAAAAACAATCAGTTTGCTTTAGACTGGTTTTCAAATAATTGGCCTGGAATTCCATATCCATATTCTAAAATGACTGCTTTTCAGGGATTTGCTGATATGGAATATCCAATGATGTGTAACGATTCGCAGATGAATGATCCAAAATTTGCTCAATTAGTTCAGGATCATGAAGTAGCGCATACTTATTTTCCGTTTTATATGGGAATCAACGAAACCCGTTACGCATACATGGATGAAGGCTGGGCAACAACTTTTGAATACTTAATTGGAATTGCAGAGCATGGAAAAGAAGCGGCGGATAAATTCTACAAAGAGTTTAGAGTTGAATACTACATTAACGATAAATCTACAGAAGAAGATCAGCCGATAATTTCAATGTCTACACAGGTTTCTGGTCCGGGTTATGGAAATAACTCTTACGGAAAAGCGTCTTTGTCTTATTTAGCACTAAAAGATATGCTTGGAGATGATTTGTTTAAAAAAGCGCTTCACCATTATATGGATACCTGGAACGGAAAACATCCAATACCTTGGGATTATTTCAATTCGATGAATACAGGTTCAGGCAAAAACTTAAATTGGTTTTTCAACAACTGGTTTTTTACCAATAATTATATTGATATATCTGTTAAAAATGTTTCCAAAAACATTGTTTCAATCCAAAACAAAGGCGGTTTTGCCATTCCGTTTGATGTGATTGTGGTTTATGCTGACAATTCAACAGAAACAATTCACGAAACACCTTCTGTTTGGGAGAAAAATCAAAAAACGGCACAGGTAGCAGTTAATACTAAAAAACAAATTAAAAAAGTGACTGTTGACGGCGGAATATTTTTAGATGCAACGCCGGATGATAACATTTGGAACAGTAAATAATAATCAAAATAAATAAAATGTCAGGAGAAAAGGATTTACAAACATTACTAAAAAGCATGAAACCTGAACATAAGTCTGGTGATTATGTTTTTTGTAAAGTCCAAAAATTAGAGAATCTAAATTTAGATGAAATTGCAATGATCTTTAGAGAAGATGAAGCCATAACGCTGATTTTAAAAAAAGAAACTGCCGATAAATTAAATTTAGAATATTCTGTTGTAATGTCCTGGATTACACTTTCTGTACATTCTTCGTTGGAAGCAGTTGGTTTAACTGCCACTTTTTCAAAAGCACTTTCAGATCATGAAATAAGCTGCAATGTTGTAGCCGCGTTTTATCACGATCATATTTTTGTAAATAAGAAAGATATTACACAATCGATGAAAATTTTAAATTCATTTTCAAATTAAATTTACATCAAGTAATCTCTTTTACTTGTAATAGAAGGAAAAAGCCAAATCTTAAAAAAAGATTTGGCTTTTTTTGATACTTTATTACGGGAAACCGTATTTGTAAGAAATTTTTATTCACTACGTTTGCAAAAAATAAAAAAACACCCCTAAACCAATGAAAAATTATTTAATTCTTATCATTTTGTTGTTTTCAATGAAAATTGCTGCACAAAATGATGCTAAGGCTAAATTCCAGAAAAATAAATACGAATTGGCCGTTTCTTATTACAAAAAATCAGATTTTGTAAATGCTTTAGACCAATTTTCAATCGCATCTAAAATTAGACCTGAAAATGAAATAGGTCAGGAATCAATCAAAAAAGTAGATACCTTAAAAGAAATTTTAAGAAAAGAAATTTTAGAGAAAGTAAACGGAACCTGGCTCATGACTGGCGATAAACCAAGCTGGACTGTAAATGCGAATGATAATTTTAAGAACAAATTAGTTGACGAATTAGTAGAAATTGGTAACAATAAAATTTTGTTTTATGAAGTAGATCGTAAAACAAAAGCAAAAAAACTTATAAAAACTGAAGATTTGGTGTATTACAATATGGATAAATCAGACGCTTTATTTTCAGCATTTATTTTATCAGATGGTACAATTTGGAACTGTACAGTTGATGATAAATCAAAAGTTCTTCATGTAATTAATATTGCAAAAAAAGGAGAAAACGGAGTTGAAAAAATTACAGAAAACAACGATGAGATATTTTATAAAAAAGCTATTTAAGCTTTATTGTAAATAAATAAACAAAAAAGGAATCTAAAATTAGATTCCTTTTTTGTTTTTGAATCATATAAAGTATTTTTTAGTCCATAAATTTGTAATCAGTTAATGGACTTTAAAAATGGAAATAAAAGAAATTCAAGCTTCACAAACCTGGCAGATTAGACATGAAGTAATGTGGCCGGATCAGCCTTTTGAATTTGTACAATTAGAAGAAGACAATTCAGGGTTTCATTTTGGAGTTTTTGATGAAGATAAATTAGTTTCTATAGTTTCTTGTTTTATTGAAGGAAAAGAAATGCAGTTTAGAAAATTAGCCACTTTAGAAGAATATCAGGGAAAAGGAATTGCATCATGTCTTTTAAAATACATTTTCGAATTTGCAAAAAGCAGAGACTTAAAAAGGGTATGGTGTAACGCAAGAAGTAACAAAAAATTGTTCTATGAAAAATTTGGAATGAATGATACCTTTAAAACCTTTGTAAAAGCAGATCAGGAATTTACGATAATGGAAATTATGCTTTTTTAAGTTTATTTGTAAATTATTGATTTTTAGACATATGTCAATAAATGTAAGATAATGAATAAGATTTTTGCTGAATATTAAATAAAAGAAAACGTTTTCGTTTTAAGTAACTGTTAAACCTTGTTAAAAATTCTTTTTTTGTTTTAATTCTTTTATTACTTTCGCACCGAAATGAGAAAGTTAATAGTATTTTTAGTATTCATGAATATGCTTCTGTTTGGCGGAGGCCAATACTTGAATGCCAATACTTTTGGTGCTCATAATCACCATCATCTGCAAAAACACCGAGTTAAATTTACCAATCAGGATCGAGGCAGTTCAATAATTGAAGATGCTGATGTTGATATTGAAGAAGATCTTCTTGGCGGTGATGATACTAATTTACTAACGAACAAGTATTTTACTGCTTCGTATAGTTTGGTAGACGCTTTATATCTGACACTTTCAGATCAGTCTGCAGCGAATGATTCTAATCGTTTAAAAATTTCTGTCCCTTTCTTCGGGCATTCAAATCCTATCTATATTACTCAACGAGTATTACGAATTTGATTTTACAATATACATCGGTTACCTGAGTTGGATCTCTGCGTATCTTGCTGTTGTATATTTTCTACTTCTGCTTATATCAAAGTTAAGGTCTGGACTAAGGCTGACTGATGCATTTTAACATCCAAAAGGAATTTTCATTCCAAAGCTTCAATCGCTTAATTTCCAAACTAAATCATGAAAAAAATCATTGTTTTCACAGGCTTAATGGCCTTGGTGTGCTTAACGAGCTGTACATCTAAAAAAGAAGAAAAAGAAGAAGTTGAAAAATTTACCGTTACCAATCCGGTTAAAATCGATACTTCGTTTACAAAAGAATATGTTTCACAAATAAAATCAGTTCGAAATATCGAATTGCGTGCCCAGGAAAAAGGGTTTTTACAAAATATATACGTTGATGAAGGACAGTTTGTAAAAAAAGGACAACTGTTGTTTAAAATTATGCCAAATATGTATGAGGCTGAACTACTTAAAGCACAGTCTGAACAAAAATCAGCAGAAATCGAATTGCAGAACTCTAAATTACTGGCAGATAAAAATATCGTTTCTAAAAACGAATTGAGCGTTGCTCAGGCAAAACTACAATCTGCAAAAGCAGAAGTATCATTAGCAAGACTTCATTTATCATTTACAGAAATCAGAGCTCCGTTTGACGGAACAATCGACCGTATTCCTTTAAAACTAGGAAGTTTAATCGACGAAGGCGAATTGCTGACAAGTCTTTCAGACAACAGCCAGATGTTTGCTTACTTCAACGTTTCGGAGCCAGAATATCTTCAGTATGAAACCAATATTAAAGATCGTGCTGATAACAAAGTGGCTTTAGTATTAGCAAACGGAGATATTTTTAAAGATAAAGGAAATGTTGAAGTTATAGAAAGTGAATTCAATAACGAAACAGGAAATATCGCTTTCAGAGCAAGATTCCCAAATTCTGGAAAATTACTTAGAAATGGCGAAACAGGACAGGTTCAAATGAATGTTCCTCTTAAAAATGCTATTGTAATTCCACAAAAAGCAACTTACGAAATTCAGGATAAAAAATATGTTTTTGTAGTAGGCAAGGACGACAAAGTTAGTTCAAGAGAAATTACAATTACTGGTGAAATCCCTGATTTGTACGTGATTAAAAGCGGTATTTCAGAAAATGACAGAATCTTACTTGAAGGTGTTCAGAAAGTAAAAGAAAACGACAAAATTAAATATGATTACCAATCGCCTAAAGAGGTAATGAATCATTTACGTTTAAAAGCAGAATAGGTTTACTGGGTTTTAATCATTAAAAAATACAAAAATGTTTAATAAATTTATTCAAAGACCTGTTCTGTCGATAGTAATATCGTTGATTATTGTCTTCTTAGGGGTATTGTCGGTATTGAATTTACCAATTACCCAATTCCCTACAATTTCACCGCCAATGGTGAACGTTACTGCAGATTATCCTGGATCTAACGGTGAGCTGATGATTAAGGCGGTTGTTATTCCGCTGGAAAGAGCTCTAAACGGGGTTCCGGGAATGAAATATATGGCTTCTGATGCCGGAAACGATGGTGAGGCTACAATTAAAGTAGTTTTTAATTTAGGTACAGATCCAAATCAGGCTGCTATTAACGTGCAAAACCGTGTAGCTTCTGTTACAAATAAGCTTCCTCCTTTGGTAATTCGTGAAGGTATTAAAATTACCCGTGAAGTACCAAGTATGTTGATGTACGTGAACCTTTACAGTACAGACAAAAATACCGACATGAAGTTCTTATACAACTATGCCGATATTAACGTACTTTCTGAATTAAAAAGGGTAAATGGTATTGGTTCTGGAGATATCTTAGGAACACGTGAATATGCAATGCGTATCTGGTTGAAACCAGACCGTATGTTAGCATATAAAATTTCTGCTGATGAAATAATGGAAGCATTATCTAGTCAGAGTTTGGAGGCTTCTCCGGGTAAAACAGGAGAGAGTTCTGGTAAACGTTCTCAGGCATTCGAATATGTATTAAAATATTCTGGACGTTTTACGACAAAAGAGCAATATGAGAATATTGTAGTAAAAGCTAATCCAAACGGAGAGCTTTTGAGATTGAAAGATGTTGCTAAAGTTGAATTTGGAAGCTCGATGTATGATATCTATTCTAATTTGAATGGAAGACCATCTGCAGCGATCGTATTAAAACAATCTTTTGGTAGTAACGCAAATCAGGTTATTGAAGAAGTTAAGGCTAAACTGGAAAAAATTAAACAAAGATTTCCAAAAGGAATGGATTATGAAATTTCGTATGACGTTTCTAAATTCCTTGATGCTTCTATCGAAAAAGTAATTCACACGCTTGTTGAAGCCTTTATTCTGGTAGGTTTAGTAGTATTCCTTTTCTTAGGAGACTGGCGTTCGACAGTAATTCCGGCAATTGCAGTACCTGTATCGCTAGTAGGAACTTTTGTGTTCATGACATTCTTTGATATTTCATTGAACTTGATAACGTTATTTGCTTTAGTATTGGCAATTGGGGTCGTCGTCGATGATGCGATTGTGGTTATCGAAGCTGTTCACGCCAAGATGGAAGAAGAACACCTGTCGCCGTTTAAGGCAACTAAAAAAGCTATGCATGAAATTGCGGGGGCAATTATTGCGATTACGTTCTTGATGGCGGCAGTATTTATTCCGGTTGCATTTATGTCTGGTCCTGTTGGGGTATTCTACAGACAGTTCTCTGTAACTATGGCAACTGCAATTATTCTTTCGGGTATTGTGGCATTGACATTGACACCAGCGCTTTGTGCGATGATGTTAAAAAACAATCACGGACAGCCTAAAAAGAAAACACCTGCAAATCGATTTATTGATGCTTTCAACGAAAAGTTCAACTTAGCACAAGGAAAATATCAAAATCTATTAGGGAAAATTGTTAACAGACGAGTGGTTACTATAGTGGCACTTCTAGTTTTCTGTGCCGGAACATGGTTAATAAGCAGCACAGTTCCTTCAGGATTTATCCCGAATGAGGATCAGGGAATGTTTTACGCTGTAATTCAGACACCGCCGGGTTCATCTTTAGAAAGAACTAACAATATTGCAGAAAGAGTTCAAAAAATTGCTGAAGATATCGACGGAGTAAAATCAGTTTCTTCATTAGCAGGTTATGAAATCCTTTCTGAAGGTACAGGAGCAAACTCAGGAACATGTTTGGTGAACTTGAAAGACTGGAATGACAGAAAAGAATCTGTAGTTGAGATTATGCATGAAATGGAGGAAAAATGTAAAGATATTACAGGTGCTAATATCGAATTTTTCCAACCGCCTGCTGTACCTGGTTATGGTGCTGCCGGAGGTTTTGAACTTCGTTTGTTAGATAAAACAGGTTCAGTAGATTATAAGAGAATGGAACAGGTAAACAATGATTTTGTAGCAGAATTAAACAAACAGCCAGAATTATCAAACGTATTTAGTTTCTACAGCTCTAGTTTCCCTCAGTACATGATGAAAGTCGACAATGATTTGGCACAGCAAAAAGGAGTTTCTATTGAAAACGCCATGAATACTTTGTCAACTCTTGTGGGAAGTAACTACGAAATTAGTTTTATAAAATTTGGTATCAACTATAAAGTAATCGTTCAGGCTTCGCCGGAATATCGTGCACAGCCAGATGATATCTTAAAATTGTATGTAAAAAATGATCGTGATGAAATGGTGCCTTTTTCAGCTTTTATGAAATTAGAAAAAGTATACGGACTTTCAGAAATTACACGTCATAATATGTATACCTCAACACAAATTAGTGGTTCACCAGCAGCAGGTTACAGTTCTGGTACAGCGATTAAAGTTATTCAGAAAATCGCAGCTGAAAAATTACCGAGAGGATATGACATTGACTGGGCTGGTATTTCTGCCGATGAGGTAGCACAGGGTAATCAGGCTATTTGGGTATTCCTGATCTGTTTAGGATTCGTTTACCTAGTATTAGCAGCACAATATGAGAGTTTTATTCTGCCATTATCAGTAATCTTTTCATTGCCTGCAGGTATTTTTGGAGCGTTCCTTTTATTAAAATTAACAGGATTAGAAAACAATATTTATGCTCAGGTTGCCATGGTAATGCTTATTGGTTTATTAGGTAAAAATGCCGTACTGATCGTAGAGTTTGCGATTCAGAGACATGCTGCAGGATTATCTGTTTTACAAGCCGCAATGGAAGGAGCAAAAGCAAGGTTCCGTCCAATTTTGATGACTTCATTTGCATTTATCGCGGGATTATTGCCGCTTACGTTTGCAACTGGTCCGGGTAAAATTGGTAACAGAACCATTGGTACTGCTGCTGCAGGAGGTATGCTTATAGGTACAATCTGCGGGGTATTTGTAATTCCGGGCTTGTATTTCATTTTTGCCAAAATTGCTGAGAAACACAAACTGGTAAAACATGAAGAAGAAAATCCATTAACAGAAGAAATTGATAACAATCATGTATAAAGTTAAAACATATCAATACAGTATTGCATTGGGCTTATGTCTTGCCGTGGCAGGATGTAAAGCTCCTGCAGCTGAAACAGCAAGTACAAGTGCTCCTGTTCCTGAAGCATTTGGAAACGTTAAATCTCAGGATACAACTAATACTGCAGCCTTAAAATGGAAAGATTTCTTTAAGGATCAAAATTTAGTTGAACTAATCGATATTGCGCTGAAAAACAATCAGGAACTGAATATGACTTTGCAGGAAATTGAAATTGCAAAGAATGATATCAGAGTTCGTAAAGGCGCTTTACTGCCAACAGTTGGTGTTCGTGCCGGTGCAGGAATCGAAAAAGTGGGTAGATATACAAGTCAGGGAGCAGGTGATGCTACAACAGAAATAAAACCTGGAGTAGAAACACCAGATCCATTACCGGATTATACCATTGCTGCTTATGCAAATTGGGAAGTAGATATCTGGAAAAAACTGCGTAATTCTAAAAAGGCAGCTGTAAACCGTTATTTAGCTACAGTTGAAGGTAAAAACTTTGTAATTACAAACTTAATTGCTGAAATCGCTGATTCTTATTATGAATTATTAGCTTTAGACAGCCAATTGGAAATCGTAAAACAGACAATTGAATTACAGAGCAATGCTTTGGAAATTGTAAAAGTTCAGAAACAAGCAGCTAGAGCTACAGAACTTGGAGTTCAGAAGTTTCAGGCTGAGGTTTTAACTTCAAAAAGTTTAGAGTTTGATATTCTTCAGAAAATTAAAGAAAACGAAAACAAAATCAACTTTTTGTTAGGACGTTATCCACAGGAAATAAAAAGAGAGAAAACCAATTTTACAGACTTGCTTCCGGCAGTTGTAAACTCTGGAATTCCATCTCAGTTACTTGCAAATCGTCCAGATGTTAAACAGGCCGAATTAGAGTTAGTAGCTGCAAAACTAGATGTAAAAGTAGCAAAGGCTGAATTTTATCCTTCATTGGATATTTCTGCTGCTTTTGGAGTTCAGGCTTTTAAACCTTCTTATTTGTTTACATTCCCTGAGTCAATTTTGTATTCATTAGCAGGAGATCTTGCTGCGCCGCTTATTAATAGAAATGCTATTAAAGCAGAGTTTTCAAGCGCTAATGCAAGACAGCTTCAGGCTTTGTACAATTACGATAAAACAATTTTGAATGCATATTTAGAAGTTTCAACACAACTTTCTAAAATCGAAAATCTTCAAAAAGGTTACGATTTAAAATCACAGCAGGTTGATGCTTTAAATAGATCAATTGATGTTTCAAATGATTTGTTTAAATCTGCGAGAGTAGATTATTTTGAAGTTTTGATGACGCAGAGAGATGCATTAGAAGCAAAACTTGAATTAATCGACACTAAAAAAGAACAATTAAATGCTGCGGTTCATGTTTACAGAGACCTGGGCGGCGGATGGAAATAATTTTGCCAATTAATTTGTAGAAAAAAAGCCTTTCGGAAGTGAAGTTCTGAAAGGCTTTTTTGTTTTATGAATTTAAAGAATGATCAAACCTGTATTTTGATACACTTTTAAAATTTCATCTTCTGGTGAAACATTCGTTACCAAAACATTAATATCTTTTATTGGGCAGACAAAATACGATTCTGCAGTTTCTACTTTTTCGATAGAACTTAATGCGATCACAAAATTAGAATTCTGAACCATGTTTTTTTTCAGCATTGAATCATCATATAAAATTCCGGTAACACCGCGTTCATGATGAATGCTGCAGATTCCTAAAATACACACATCGGCTCTAAAACTTCTAAAAAAGTCTACTGTTTCAATACTCGAAGTTGTGAAGGAAGTTTTGCACATTTTACCGCCTGCAAAAATTAAATCAATATTGGGTAAATCTTCAGCCAATGTCGCAACCGGAAAACTGTTGGTAATTACGGTTAATTTTAAATCATAAGGAAAACTGGCAACTAATGCTAAAGAAGTCGTTCCACCGTCAATAAAAACAACTTGTCCGTCTTTTAAATAAGAAATCGCTTTCTGCGCAATAATCTTTTTGTTTTCAATATCATGCTTTTCTCTCTTTCTGTAATGTAATGGAATAGGGGAAGGAGCAACCGCACCGCCGCGAACAGCTTTTAAAAGTCCCTGATCTGAAAGTTCTTTTAAATCACGTCTGATAGTATCTTCAGAAACACTTAGGTATTCGCTTAATTCTATGGAGGTTACACGATGTTCTTTAGATAAATATTCTAAAATTGCCTTTTGACGTTCTTCCTTTTTCATTTTATTTGCGGTTTTATATTGCAAAAATAAGTTAAAAATTGCAATAATTTGCAATTTTTGCATAATTTTACCGCAAAATAGAATTACAATGAAAAAGAAAACAATTGCAATAGATATGGATGGTGTTCTCGCTGATGTCGAATCGCAGATAATAGACCATTACAATAAAGCCTACGGAACCAATTTAACAAAAGAAGGTATTCAGGGATTAAGTGAAGAGGAAGCTTTTAAGGAAAGAGAATTGTTATTTGAAATTCTAAACAAGGATAATTTTTTTAGAACACTGCCTGTAATGCCAGATGCTGTTGAAAGTGTGCGTGAACTGCAAAAGAATTTTGAGATTTTTATAGTTTCTGCTGCAACAGAATTCCCAATTTCATTAGCTGAAAAAGTAGCCTGGCTTGGCGAACATTTTCCTTTTATTAAATGGGAAAACATTGTTTTATGCGGCAGTAAAAGAATCATCAATACTGATTATTTAATAGACGATCACTGCAAAAACCTAGATTACTGTATGGGTAAACCTATTATGTTTACTGCATTTCACAATATAAACCAAACGCATCATTTAAGGGTAAACAACTGGAAAGAAGCGGTTGCAGTTTTAAACGAAACATTATAAACTGAAAGGGTTATAATAGTTGTTTTTTGAAGATAAAGGCCTTTCGGGAATTCCTGAAAGGCTTTTTTAATTTGCTAAGAGGCAAACTTTTCTTTTACTTTAATATGAGTTTGCTGAGGCATGGATATTTTCACTTTAAATCCTTTACCGGGTTCTGTGTCAATATCAATAGTTCCATTAGCAGACAGGATGCGGTTTGTCATGTTTTGAAGACCGTTTTGCACGATCATGTTTTTATCACAGCCTTTGCCATTGTCCTTATAATTTATTGAAATTGATTTATGATCACTTTCAAATTTTATGACTACAATTTTTGCTTCACTGTGTTTTTTCATATTTACCATTAATTCCTGTAGAATTCGGCTGATGGTAATCTTTTTAATATCGTCAATGTTTTCCCAATGTATGTTTTCTAAATTGGTTGCCATGATATTTCTTTCACGTGTGTTATAAGCTGAGAGCATTTCTTTTATAGTGCGTGTAAAATTTGCTCCGGTATCTATACTATTATTCTCTCTGGAAATTCCTCTTACGCGGCTGTAAATATCATCTAATTTTTGCAGCAGATTTTCCTTGGTATTTTCTGCAGCTAAGGGCTGAGATTCAGTAAAAGCAATTACCTGGAAAACATCGTTTGCTAATTCATCGTGGATTTTTTTAGCAATTCGGGTTTCTGTGTTGTACGAAGTTTTAAATTCGATGGCTTTGTTTTTATTTTTATAATAGCGTATTAAGATCACTATTAGAATGACTAAAAAAACAAAAACAATCGCAAAAACAATTCTCAGATACTTGGCTCTTTGAAGTGACAATTGATTTTCTGCTTTTTCTAAACGAAGTTTTTCGTTTTCATCTTTTTCTTTTTTGGCATCATATTTAATTTTAGCAGACTTGTTTTTAAAATTATTTCGAACCTTGATGATGCTGTCATTTAATGTAAAGTACTTCTGAGTATACTTTGGAGTATTAGAAGTATTGTCGTTTGAAATTAGTATTTGCAGTGCTTCTAATCTTTCGTCAATGCTGTTCAGTTTTGTAGCAGCTTTGTAGGCTAAAAGAGCATTTTCATCCGATTTTTGAATATCTTTTTTAGAGTAATAATCGGCAAAGTGCAGATAGCTTTCTATGCTACCGTAAGTATCATTATTTTCAATTCTGTTTTGCAGACCTTCATTCATCAAATTGAGTCCTTTAACTTCGTCTCCGTTTTTAAAATAAGCATAACCCAAATTATCAAGTAGTACAGATTCATCACTTGTTTTAACTTTCTCCTTTAAATCTTTACTGGAAAAAGATTGTAAAAGAGAATCTAATATAAGGATAGCTTTATCGTACTTTTTTTGGTGAATGTAAACAGCTGCAATATTTTGTATAGGTGCTTGCTTTAAGAGAGGGTCAGTATATTCACTTGCTGCTAGTTTGTAGTAATAAATGGCATCATCATAAAGAGAAAGTTCTTTGTCTGCAACTCCAAGTTTGGTATTAATGCTGGCAGTGTAATCTCCCTTTTTTTTAATATATGGTAATGCTTCGGTGACAATCTCTTTACTGCCATAATAATCACCATTAATCTGATGAATTTCTGCAATTCGAATAAGTATATAGGAAATATTAGCACTGTCTTTTATGGTTTCATAAAGAGCTTTTGATTTATTAAACTGATAAAAAGAAGTATTGAATTTCTGTTGATCAAAACTTTCAATTGCTTTATTTCGCAAAGCAAAAGCCTCCTTTTGTATAGATTTATTTTTAAGGTTAATGGTTTCTTTTTCTTTGCAGGAAAAAAGAAAAAGCAAAATAAAAAAATAAAAAAACGGGGATCGTAACATTTAAATTTACTTTCCCCGAAAATAGTAATTAATTTGATACTAAAAATATTTTTTTATCATGGAGCTGGTGGAGGTGGAGGCGGTGCTCCACCTGGAGTATCACCAGGACCATTGGGCTCGTAAGCCGATGGTGTACCAACTTTTTCATTTTTTTTTGTTGTAGTCTCATACTCATCAGGAGTACAAGAAAATATCGTGAACAATAACGCAAAAGCGATAAATAGTATTAGTTTTTTCATTTTGATTTATTTTAAGAAATTAGACATAGGTATTGCTGTCCGGAATGACCCAGAGGCTTTTGTGACAATACCAAATTGATTTTGGGAAGTGCAGTGTGCAGAACAGTAAGACGTTATTTATACTTCCCGAATAAACTCGGTCTTACGGTTTTTTACACTCTTAATTAGAACTAGTTTTAACGATTGTTTTAGTCTGCAGACAAAACTTGAACTAATTTCTTGGTGCAAAGTAAAGGCGGTTTCAGGCCTTTACAGGCAAGGGATTCCCAGAATTCCCGCGTTTTCCCGGGATTCCCGGAAATTCCCGCAAAAAAGGATACAAAGTCTAGTTTAAATTATTAAATGGTATTTAAGCTTAAATAAATCTCTATACTATATAGATGGAATAAGTCCGCTAAAAGTTGGGTGCGAACGATTAAAAAATGCAGAAATAATACAGAATTAAAGTAAAAATTGGAGAGGACGATAAGAAGTTAATTTCAGAAACCGTAAATATTGGCATATAGAAATAATGTTTTGGTGAAAAATGAAAATGAAGACTCGAAAGAGATTCCTAAAAAGGAAGTCTTTGGGGGAAATTTTAAAATCTGTTTTCTAAAAAAAGCTCAGAAAATAGATTTCCGTAAAATAATTATAATTACGGACAGAGTTTGTCCCGATGTTTTCTGCGTGATTGTATTTTACGCAGACGAAAGATTAGAAGAAATAATTTCGAAATGAAATTCGAAGGTATTTTAAAAAATAAAATGCTTGAAGAGATAAAAAGAATAATTTTTTGAAGTGAAATTTTGGCATGTATTTGTTGTTATTTACATAATAAAGATAAGAAAAAAATACCGAAAAACCTAATAAAACCGGTGGTTTTTGTCGTTTTTTTGAGTCTTTTTCTAATTTTATATTCACCTTATTTCATAATCAAAACGTATTATCTTAAAAACAAAAAATCCCGCCTATTAACAGCGGGATTTTTTGTTTTTCGATAAAATGAAATATTTTTATTGACAGAGTTTAAGATAAAAAATCTTTAAACCATAATCCTGAGTTTTTAATGGTTCTTTTTTGAGTTTCGAAATCGACATGAATTAGTCCGAAGCGAGCGTTGTAGCCTTCGGCCCATTCGAAGTTATCAGTTAAACTCCACACAAAATACCCTTCTACATTTAGACCATTTTTTTTGGCCTTTAAGATTTGTTCTAAATGGTCCTGAATATAATGTGTTCGTTTAATGTCGAATACTTTTCCGTTTGTAACCGTATCTGGAAAAGCCGCGCCGTTTTCGGTAATAATGATTTTTTTGATTTTATCGTATTTATTGAATTTCTCCAGAACATGGTACAATGCCGGAGGATATACTTCCCAGCCCATTTCGGTAGAAATTACATTCCTTTTTTCGGCACTCACTAATTCGGCACCAATGTAGGGAGTAAGGATAGAAGATTTTACAACTTCGCGGGTATAACACTGTAATCCAATAAAATCAAAGTCGAAATCGAGATTGTTTAAATCGTCTTCTAAAATATAATTGTTGAGTTTTTTAAGTACCGGAAGATCTTTTTGCGGATATCCTAATCCTAAAATAGGTTCGATAAATGTTCTGTTGAGTAAAGTATCGACACGTTTTGCGGCTTCAACATCTTTCGCGCTTTCTGTTGCCGCTTCAATATGCGTACATGAAAAAGTCGTTCCTATGTTTGCTTCTGGAACCTTGTTTCGTAATATCCTGGCGCCGGCAGCTGTCGCTAAAGTAACGTGATGCATGGCTTTTAGATAATTTGTGATTCCTTTTTTTCCAGGAGCGTGAATTCCTAAGAAATAACCAGCTCCGGTAAAAACAGATGGTTCATTGATTACCATCCAGTTTTTGACACGATCACCAAAATACTGCGCACAAACTTCTACATATTCTGAAAACCAGTTAACCGATTCACGGTTAGTCCAGCCTCCTTTTACTTCTAGAGCGTGCGGTAAATCCCAGTGGTAAAGCGTTATCCAGGGTTCGATTCCAGATGCCAGCAGAGAGTCTATAATTTTATTGTAATAATCAATTCCTGCCTGATTTACCGGATGAACTCCAGTTGGCATAATTCGGGGCCAGCTTATAGAAAACCTAAAATTTGGAATATTCAATTCCCGAATCAAGTCTATATCATTTTGGTACGAGTTATAGAAATCGCAGGCAGTCAGGGCATGATGTCCGTTTTTTATTTTTCCTTTTTGAGAAGTAAAAACGTCCCAAATAGAAGAACCTTTTCCATCAGAATCATGTGCTCCTTCAATTTGGAAAGCAGCGGTAGAAACACCCCACAAGAAATCTTCCCCAAATTGGTTTTTGTTCAAAAATGAGTTTTCAATTTTATTCATTCAATAGTGCTTTCCTTTATTTTTAATGGCTTATTAGTGTAGGAAAGAAGATTGCATAGCTCTTAAAAAAAGCCATTCTTTGAATGATACCAGGAATTTTAGATTAAAGAATTTCATAACGATTAGTTTTATATCAAATTAATAAAATCAATGTGAATTTATTGTAAAGTCATTATTATCAAATAATTAAATATAAAAATGGGAAGATAATTAATCTTCCCATCCGCATAATGTTAAACCAAGCCCCTGAGCTTGTTTAAGCGATGTTTTTACTATTTCGCTGCGACAGCTCGATAAACCCCGGCAGTTTTCTTTTAGATGATATTTTTTTGCTCCGGTCGATCCGCAGATAAATACGCTGGCTGGCGGCGGAGTAAAAGATACGGTAAAAACAAAAAGTAAGAGTAAAGTGTATTTCATGAGATCGTTTTTATTTTACGATTAAATTGTATTCGTTTCCTTTTTTATCGAGCGCTTTTAATTTTCCGTATGAAATCCATTCGGTATTAATTTCAATCTCGGCAACGGTGTCGCCAATTAAAATTCCGGCGCCGTATTTTCCCTGAACATTTATATTGCCAAAAACCGAATCGCCATTGATGTTTATTCCTTTTACATCATAATTGTATTTATAATTTCCGGGATTTCCGGTTCGGTATTCGTACTTGTAAGTGTTATTAACATGATACGTTTTGGCTTCTTCCGGCGTAATCGTTTTACGGTCATCTGCTGTAATTGCTGATTGGTAAAAAGTATTTATCTGGGCTGGAAGAGGAGCAGATGCTTTTTCGCAGGAATAAAATATAAAAAGCAACAGTAAGATGAGGTAGTTTTTTTTCATAGGCGCTTGTGGTATTTGGTTAGTTTTAAAATCTTTTTTACTGTTTTATTGCTTCATCAATTTTACTAGATAAAAAGATATTTCCTAAAATACCAAAACCAATAGTTTTAGTTTTTCCTTCAACGGTAACATTTGTTGTAGAAAAAAGGATGTAATTTGAAGATGAAACCATATTATCTACCATCATGTTTATCATCGATTTTGCTAATGCATTTCCCATTAAGCTGCCAGCTGCGGATAATTCATCATTTTGATTCGTTTTTTCTTTGCTCATTTCTTTTTCCAGAAACGCATTCATTTTCAATTTTACTTCTTCTTTGTGTTTTTCAGTACTTGGGTTTGTTAACGCTGTAATTAATAAGAATATACAAACTCCGATAATTGCATAATGCTTCGTTTTCATGGTGCTTTGGTTATAGATTAGTATTTCATTATATCAATAAATCTCTTTAACTATAAATTTAATATTTGAGAGATTTTCTTCCCTCTCATGTTTAATTTAAGAGGGAAGAATAAAGTTCATTCTAGTTTAACTAGTATGACATTCTTTGCAACAAGTTTTACATCCATTTGATTTGGTATAAGTTTTTTTTGCTTCAGTAACAGCATCCTTACAGTTCGAAAAGATTCCTAAATATTTTCGATTTTCAGGTAATGGTAAATAAATACAATCTCCAGTATGAACTTCGTGATCACCATTTGATTGAGCGTTTTGATTTACATAATAATTTTTCATGATTTTAAAAATTTAATTAAAAAAATATTTGTTTTATTCAAATGTAAAACCGATTAAAATCAGTATTTTATGGAAAACCATAATGTGATAAATTTACCACTTCATTTATAATTAATGATAAAATGGAGCATCTACAGTTGGAACAAACCATTTTAAGAAATGTTCGAAAATGCTAATTAGAGAAAAAGTAAATAGGATCAATAAAAATCCTTTTATAAGGTAATAACCAATGTTTTCCTTTTCAATCTCAATACTGTCTAATCTTTTACCAAATGATAATTGCTGTATTTTTTCAACTGTAAAATAAGATGTGAAAGTGAAGAAAAATGTAAAGCCAATAAAAAGTGTAATTTTTTGCATTGATGTCAAAAATGTATTTTCTATTGTTTTAGAGTAAATGATTATTTCAATAGAATTTTCAATTAATTCTAAAGCCACTTTTAAAAATAGAAAATAACTAATTAAAATAGAGACATACCATATTGTGTATGAAATTTTTATTTTTTCTTGTTCCTCATGTTTAATATTTAATTTTTTGGTTAAAAATTGGATTGACATTAACATTAATAAAGTTGAAACTATTGCTACAAGGCAAGTGAAAAATAAACTTTGTTTGTCCATGATTATTTTGATTTTAGGGAGATTCTCCAGTTATTTAAATTTGAAATTTCATTTGGTATATTTCCGGGTTTAGCATTTGGAGCTGTTGTTTCCCACAGAATATATTTTTGGCCATTATAGTCATAGGTAGCACCATTAATTGGTAAATTAATCCCAATTATTGAGTGTCCGTAAAATTCACTACTCATAAGTGCAATATCATAATTATAATGGCTTAAAATACCGTATAATAATAATGTGCGTGTGTCGCAATCTCCTTTTAGATTGACTAAAAATTCTATGGGAGTATTGATCCCGAACCGTTGGTTTCCACTGCAATCTCCTTTATTGTTTAAAAGATAATTTTTTGTAAAGCGATCACTGTATAAATTAGAATTGCAGTCTTTATCAAGTACTATAGCATATGGTATATCTTGAACAAATGTTACAATCATTTCAGCAAATTGTATCTCGTTTAATTTTTTTGCTTTACCAATACTATCAAAAAGTTTAAATAGACTATTAAAATTATTTTTATCAAATTCTTTTAAATCAAAAATAACCTTATCATAAGCATTTATAGTATTTGAGCTTAAAGGAAGACTTTCTTTGAACAAATGTGCTTTCTTATAATCGCTTAACTTGATTTTATATTCACCTTCATATTTGTTTCCAGAATAATCTCTCCAAGATCTATATCTTGTTATGATACTATCATTTTCAATATTTTGGTCTTCATGTCTAGTTTCGTCAATAGGAATATATGGGGCTACTTCTCTTGGTGAATCAACAATTAGAGGTTTTGGATTATATGTATGTGATTGTTTACTAATAGAATGGATTAGAGAGGCAATAAATCCGATTAAAAATAATATTCCAATTATTCTAAAGAATGGTTTGAAAAATGATACAAGATTACCCAAAACTAGAATAATTATGAAAAGAGCAATAATATATAAAATGCTTGGTAATATAAATATAAGAAATGCTAATCCGAATAAAATACCAAGAATTCCAAAACCTTGACTTGCACACCCTGGATTGCTGTTAGTATTATGAGCTCTAAAATTTAATGGTTGACTATTTTTTAAATATTGCCAATTACCCCAAACATTATGATTATGATTTTTGCATTTATATTCTCTTCGGATATAATTGTTTTTAATTTCTGTTCTGCCTGTTTCAATATTACTACATACACAAATTGAGGGAGATTCTGAAATACTAGTTACTTCATCTTGAACTAAAATAACTTTCTCTTCAATTTCACTTGTTTCATCAATAATATATCCTGTAATGTAAGCATTAAATGATCCAAAAATTTCATCACCTTCTGTTTGATGAAGTTTTCTTATTATTTCAAATTCAAATAATTCAGGTTCTAACAGATTTACTCCAAATAACTTTTCATTCGCATTTATTGTTACGGCAAGATCTCTAGGTAATTTTTCTTTTGGAAATTTTTCACCTTTTATTCTTTTCCTCTTAATAACATTTTCAAAATCTTTAGGAAAAATGAAAGGTTTGTTAGCTCTAAAGTCATCTCGACTTTCAGTTATTACATTTGCTTCATAAATTTCAAAATCAAATAAATCAGCTTTTTCATAATCGTCATCGATTTTAATCCCTCTGTATTTTCCTGAAATAATTCCTTTCAAATATGTTTTTCTTGGTATTAGAATTTCATATGTGATTTTTTTATAGGCTAGATTATCTTCTCCTATAAAAGTTTCTTCATTGATGATATTTACTATTTTATCTAGCATTTTCTAATCGTTTTCAGGTTTTTGATCGTAGAGGAAGTCTAGTAGTCCTTTTTCATTATTTGAAATCTTTGTAATTAATCTCATTTTAGTTCTAAAAGGAGAATCTAACCAATATTCATATTTACGCATTTCTTCATCAGTATATTCTTTATTAATTGATCTTTCGATTACACTATACTTTTGAAAATTAAAATGCTTTAATTTGTCTAATAATGGCCTTAGTCTTTTTAAAGATTCTTTGTTGAAAGATGATATATTATGAGAGAGGATTTTTGTAAATACCTTTTTTGAATTTTCGTACTCTTCTAGAATAATTCGATGCTCGATTAACATTCGTTGGAAATAATAATCTGACGTATTAATACTGTTTATATTAACTGATTTTATTTTACTTTCTAGCCAATTAAAATCTGTTGTCTTTATAAGTTCTTCTCTTAATTTAACAATATCACGTTCATTTCTTTCATTGGTTTTAAATATTCTCGAACATAAATTACGTGCTTTGTATTTAGAGTAAATTGGGAAAACAAATACTAAACAAACAATTACTGTAATAATCCATGAAATTGGATTTCCAGTAAATAACAATTGAATTGTTTTTACATAAAAATTGCTTTTATTTAAAAGATTATTTAAAGAATTATAGTTATCAATCTTATTTGTGACTAAAGTATTTAAATTGTTTTTGAAATTATCAAAATCTGATTTTAGTGAACCACCTATAGCTATAGAATTAATATCTATTATAAAATTCTTATCTGATGTTAATTCATTGGCTAATAAATTTTCGAGGTCATTTAATATTTTTATTTTCTGTAATTCCTCTTTATTACTTAAACTAAATTTTCTGTCAATTTTATTAAATTGAGTTAATTTCTTTATTGTGTTGATAACGAATAAACTATCTGTTTTAATTTTTGAATTTATTATGCCAATTTGATTTTGAAGGGATTTTGTTTCTGCATAATTTAACTGACTAATAACCTTGTTATTAAATTCTTTTCGATTAATAAGTTCTTCTTTAATTAATTGACTGTTTGTTAATGTGTATAGTTTAATTCTTTCCGAGATTTTATGTTTTTCAATATCATTTTGTACGGAGTGTGAGAGCAGATATACGCTTAAAGGTTGAGCAATAATGATCGCTAATAAAGTCATGAAGCCAATTCTCAAAATCATGGAAAGATTTACAAAACTGTTTTGGTTCGTATTTATTTCGACATTGTTATTGGAGTTTTTGCTCTTTTTTCTTTTTGATGATAAAGGAATTATTGCTGGTGAGATAGTATGGAGTAATAATAAATACATATTTACAACTACTGCTCCCCAAATAAAACCAATTGTGATGCCAAAAAAATGAGCTCCATTAAATAATGAAATAATAAAAAAAGTTGCACTGAAAAAACATCCAATAAATATTAGAAGAACAAAAAAGCCAAGCAATGCAAATCTTGTCTGGATTCGTTTATTACATCTTTTTAAAATGTAATTATCTTCTCCAGAACATGTAAATAAAAAAAGCCGAATTTCGTTAACTGCTTTGTTCATTTTTTTCGATTGAATTTATATAAGCATCCAGATTGTTATCTATTTTACTCATTTCTCTTTCTTTATACTTTTCAACAGCATATTTTGTAAGCTCCTTTTGAATTTCTGTAACTTTCATTTTTTCAAAAATTAACTTTTCAGCCTCATGATTAATCACTAAATGTTTTTCTACTCCCTGTTTATCTTTGTAGTAATCATATTTTACCTCAATTCCGTATTCTGCCTTAATTAATTCATCACGGTTTTCAGCCAAATAGTCATAAGTCGTTTTGGTTAACATTAGCTTGAAAAAAATAGGAGTAAGTTCTATTGCCATGAATAGTAAAGTGATAAAAAGAGAAATCCAAAAACCGGCTACTTCATGAGCAATTTTTATGCGTTCAAGTAAACCATCGAGACCATTCGCTATTTTTGTATTATCTGCTCTGGCTTTGTCTTTTTCTATTCTTAGAATATCTTTTCTTTTATTTAGTTCAGCTAAATCTTTTCCATTTTGTTTGTCAAAAGTTGCTAATTGATTGGTTAGATCATCTAATTGCGATTTTAATGCTCGTGATAAAGGGCCATTTCCAGCGGGTACTTTTTCTCCTTTACCCATTAAATTATCAGTATAAGCTTGTTCTGCAGCTTTAATTCGTTCATTTAATGCAGTCCTTTCTTTCGCAATAGTTCCAAATTCTGCAGTTAATAATTTTTCTCGATCTGAATAAGTTTTATCTACTTTTTTTTGATATTCAGCTTGTTGTTCAAGTTGTTTTTCTCGTAGTTTTATGTCAATTTCGGTTTTAAACATTCTAATTTCAACAGGTTTTGAAATTGTCATAGCGATGATCATTCCCATTAAAATTCTAGGAAGTGCACTTTTTAGTTCGCCTATAGTAATAGCTTCAGTTCCATCTCCTTTACCAGTACTTGTCACAATGAAACGATCAATGTTGAATATCATTAATCCCCAAACAATTCCAAAGAAAAATGCTATACAAATAGTTTGTAAATCAATAGGATTATCAATTGCAGATCCTCTTGGCTCAAATATGGTATAAAAGGCATACCCGCCTGCAATCCCAGCCAAAGCTCCAGTTGCAAAAACAATTCCTCCCAAACACATGTATTTTATTTGGTCAGAATAGGTAGCTCTTTCAAGTAAATAACGATCTCCTCCAGCGCATTTCCACAGAAATCGCATTATTGCACTAGACTCAGGTAGTTTGTAATATTCTCGTGTCATATAAATTCGTTTTGGTTATAAGTATTATGATTGAAATTGACTGCTTGATTTTTTATACTAACTTTTGATGTTTTTATCTCCGGTTTTGAAATAGAAATCTCTATTGAAGGATGAGTTAATTGAGGAATTTGATTATGTTTCAGATTTAAAGAAAGATTTGAAAAATTCGTTTTGAAACTTTGATTTTCTATTTTTAAAGAGGGCTCAAATGTTAACGAATATTTCTTTTTCCTAAAGAAACCATGAACTATTATATCCATGTTTGGAGAGATATTTTCAAGATTGAAAATTTTGATGCTTTTTTCTAAAGTTTTTTTATTGTTAAATGAATACCACAAGGCATTATTGAAATCGTACTCAATGATAATAAAACTGTTTTTGAACAAGTAATTTGTTCCGTAATTCAATTTTAAAAGTTCAATATTTTTATTTCTTTTAAAGAGAACAATAAAGAATCTTACCAATACTATTTTAGTAAAGGTGATCTCTTTGAATAAATATTTTAGATATTGTGAAAGCAAAATTTCAAAGCTTTAGGATAAATGATATTCGATAAATCTAATTAGAATTGGCTCCTGCTGAAAGAGTACAAATACCTGATTTTGTTTGGACTTAAGTAATTAATCTTTCGGCAATTTCTTCCTTCTCAATTATTATTTGTGAAGGAAGAATCATTTGAATTTTGTTGTTGATTGGATTTTGAAAAATTGAAAAATTTCCTCTACAGTTTTTGTATCTAAATTGAAATGCTTTTATGCCTTTTAAGAATCCTTCTTTTCTGGTTGTTTCAAATACATAATGGGAACAAGATTTTTTAAAAATGCATTTTCTTCTGCTCGATTGTGGAATTAAAAACCAATACAATCGAATAATTAATAGAATTAAATATTTCATTTTTTCTGAAAAACAACCATTTGGCTATTTGTTGTGTAACCTGGTTTGGCTCCAAATCCAAAACAGCCATTATCTGGGTGGACAAATGTTGATACGCTTTCTAAACGTACATATTCCCAACTTTGATTTGTGTAATTTTTTATTAAGCTTTCAAGTTGCTCAGCTACGTGATTTGAAGTTCCTTTTTTTGGATCGATTGAAGCTACGAATGGTACTACTTTGTATTCCATAATTTTTGATTTTAATTAATATTTAAATTGTTTTGTAATTCAAAAGTAAAACCAATCAAAACCAGTATATTACGGAAAACCATAATCTGAAAATTTTAAATTTCAGGAATAAAAAAAGCTCCCGAAGGAGCTTTGAAAATGAAGTAATTGGGAGTTTAAATAATTCCCATATCTTTTGTAATCGAAACCAAATGAACGGTATTATTGGCTTTAAAAAAGTCTTTGAGTTTTGCTAATCTTTTTTCCATGGCACTTTTACTGTTTGGTTTTACATCGCTGTTTTTAAAAATTTCGATAATTTCATCCTGCGACGTTCCGGCTGATAAATATTTTAGAATTTTAATATCGACATCGTCAATTTCGAAATTGTTTTTTTCCAGTAATGCCGAAGCAACTTCCGGAGAAATAAATTTTTGATCGGAAGTTGAAATAATACTAATCGCTTTTTTTAACTCTTCGATACTATTTAAACCTTTTAATACAAAAGCATCTATTTCGGCATCTTCAAAAAGTGATTTAATGCGGTAACTTTTATCTTCTACCGAGTAAGCAATGATTTTAATATCCGACTGCAGTTCTCGAACTTTTTGAACCAGTTCGTCTCCACTGGTAATGTCAGATTTGCGATGATCTGTTTTAAAAGAAAGATCGCTGATTAATAAATCATAAGGTTCATTTTGCTGAATTGCAGCGCGTATTTTTAGAAATGCATCATCGCAAAATCTGGAATGTTGAAAATTGACAATATTTAAATCTTTTAAAACTTGTTGAATTCCTAAATTCATTGCGTCGATATCTTCAGCAATTATTACTTTTTTAAACATAGGCTTTTATTTAGGCATTGTTATTTTTACTTTAAAACCTTTATCTGGTTCAGTTTCAAAAGTAATAGTTCCCTTTATGGCTAGAATACGGATTTCCATATTTTGCAGACCATTTTTGATAATTTTTGATTTTTCGCAGCCTTTTCCATTATCCGAGTAATTTATAAATAAGGTATTTGAACTGCTTTCAAATTTTATAACAACGATAGAAGCTTCGCTGTGTTTTTTCATATTAACCATTAATTCATGTAATACACGCTGAATGGCAATCTTTTTTAAATCTTCAACCGAATCCCAATTTATTTTTTCGATACTATTAATAATAACGTTTGTTTGAGGACTATTATAGGTAGAAAGCATTTCCTTTAAATAATTGGGGTAATTAGGTCCGGTATTGATATCATTATTTTCACGAGAAATTCCGCGTACTCGTGAATAAATATCATCGAGTTTTTGTAACAGGTTTTCTTTGTTATTGTCGTTGGTTAAGGGCTGAGTTTGTGTATATGTTATCGCATGAAAAACATCATTTGCTAATCCGTCATGAATGTCTTTGGCAATTCGGGTTTCGGTGTTATATGCTGTTTTTATAGCAACAAGTCGAGTTTTGTGTTTGTAACGTTTTCTTAGATAAAGACCTAATGACACAAGAGAAATTAAAGTGGCAATTATGGTGGCAAATAAGATTACTTTATCTTTTTCGGCTTCTTTCAGCGCTACTAAATTTTCAGCTTTTTCTAGTCGAAGTTTTTGGTTTTCATCTTTTTCCTTTTTCGAATCGTATTTAATTTTTGCGAATTTGTTTTTAAAGTTGTTGCGGATATTTGTGATGCTGTCGTTTATTGCTATATATTTTTTTGAATATATTGTACCTGATCCATTAGAAATTAAAATTGCGAGCGATTTTAGACGTTCATCTACGCTGTTTAATTTACTGGCTGTTTGATAGGCCTTTTCAGCATATTTATTTGATTTTTGGAGATCGGTTTCTGAGTAAAATTCTGCCAGATGTAGGTAACTTCCAATACTTCCATAAGAGTCATCAGCTTGTATTCTTAATTTTAATGCTTCATTTAGAAACTGAAGACTTTTATCCTTAATTCCTTTTTTAAAATAAGCAAATCCAAGATTGTCCATAACTCTCGATTTACTTTTTACAAATTCATCAAGTGCTTTTGTGTCTAAAATGGATTCTAAAATTTTAATTGCCTTATCGTATTTTTTCTGCTTAATGTAAATAACGGCAATATTGTTTAACGGAGATTGTCTTGATGCCTCATCTTTAGCATCTTTTAAAGCTTCATTGTAATAAAATACGGCATCATCATAAAGTGAAAGTTCTTTGTCTGCAATACCAAACAGATTATTAACTGGAGCTTTATAGTCATCGTTTTTTTTAAAGAAAGGTAATGCTTCGGTTAAAGTCTCTTTACTGCCATAATAATCACCATTTATTTGTTGAATGGTGGCCATTTGAAGTAAGTTGAAAACTATATTTGAGCTGTCTTTTGCGGCTTCAAATATTACTTTTGATTTATTAAAATAATAAAATGAGCTGTTGTAATTACTTTTTTCAAGTTCATTCAGTGCTTTTTCCTGCATAAGTTTAGCCGTTTTTTTGGAGATATTGGGCTTAATCAATGCAGGTGTTTTCTCTTTGCAAGAAATAAAAGAGAGTATAATAACTACATAAAAAAACGGGGAACGCAGCATAAAAGTTACTTTCCCCGAATTTAACAATATTTAGTAATTAATTTAATATTGCGGCTTTATTTATTATTTTTTTGGTGGTTTAACATTAATTGGATCATCATCTGGTCCTGGAGGAGGTGGATCGCTGGCTTGACCGCCATTAGGAATTACCTCTTTTTTTACCTCAGTCTTTTTTGTTTCATTTTCGAATTCGTCAGCAGTACAAGAAAATAATGTAGTTGACAACAGCGCGCACGCTCCCAATAGATATAATGTTCTCATTTTTTTTAATTATTAAAGGATTAAACATTGGGTATTGCCTGCCGGAACTTTTCCGGATTTTGTGTTAGGAGCAATACCAAATTTGTTTGGGAAGTGAAGTGCGTAGAACTATAAAACATTATTTATACTTCCCGGATAAACTCCGTTTTACGGTTTTCCACACTTGTTGATTGAACTAGTTTTGTACATTTGTTTTTGACCTGCAGATCAAAACGTTAACTAATTTTGTTGAAGCAAAGTAACAACGGTTTAGAGCCTGTATTGATACGGATTTCCGGGATTTCCTGATTCTCCGATGACGTCCGATAAAAACTTGAAAAAACCGATAATAAATCCTGAAAATCCTAATAGCTTATGAGAAAAATTACTCAAGATGATATTCAAAGTGACTATAAAGAAGCGATTCGAGAGAAATATAGAGTTGAAAAAAATGAAGGAAAATATTCTGATTACTTAAGCAATCCTTCACAAGCAGCTTTAAGAGATTTATGCTGGGAAATTTTCAATTTAGAACCTACAGTCGATGACCTTGCAGTATATCGTAACTTTTTTAAAGCTGATTTTATCCCAAGAGAGGTAGATACTTCACAGCAATACACAGATAAGTTTAAAAAGGTAGGTGCTTTTTTTAAAGCGGAAAGAGAAACAGCTAAAATTAGTACGGTTGAATTAGCAGCAATTTTGGTAGATTTTCAACCTAGACCTTTTAATAAGTTTAGAAAAGAAATTGATCCACAGAATTTGAAATTGATAGAAGAACTAAGAAAAAACAAACATTACAAGCCTGAAATTTCTTCTAATGGTTTTATTGATGAGGTCGAAATTAAAAAAAAAACTAATTTAAAAACCGAGGAAACAGAAAAAGAAAAAACATACGTGCCTCTCCCATTTATAGCAAAAGACAGTTATGGTGCTAATATAAAAGAATATGAAATTACACAGACTTCTCAATCTGAAACAAATCCTACCGAGAGTAATTGTGATGAAACAGATAAATCTAAAGCACAGGAATCTAAACCAAAAAGGGAAAAGCTTTTTAGGAGAATTAGACAGATTTTATTTGAAAATTTCCTAAAACGATTAGGAAAAACAGCTGCGGTTATTATTTTAATTTTTTGTTCAATTGGTGGAGTAGTTTATTTTGCCTTCTTTAAAAAACATTGTATGCAGTGGACAGGTGATCATTATGAAATTGTAGATTGTTCTTCTAAAATAACACCAGGTTCTTGTGTAATAATTCCACTTGATGAAAGCCTATTAGATTTTAGAAAATTAAATGCTTGTGACACTACAACTTGTTTTAAGAAAAATGGAGAAGCTTTTGTTTGGTATGGGAAAACAGCAAATGGTGTTGATTTTTTTAATGATAATGGCAACGGAAGACATCCAGAAACAAATGTATCTTTAAGACCGGTAACAAATTATATGTTTAATAAATATTTAAAGGGCAAGCCATGTGAGTAGCAATTTTTAAAAATAATTTTATAAATCTCTAAAATGCGATTTATGTAATAAATTCTTTAAATCATGAAATTTTTTGTAAGTATATCCTTTTAATTTAGCATTATTAAATTAAATCAATAAAAAACAAATCAACATGAAAAGTAGAAGTATATTATTCGTATTAGCCTTAAGCGTGGGAATGTTCGCAACATCTTGTAGTAACGATGACAATGAAGGAGAAACAATAGTTCCAATTCAAGGGAAATATAACTTGCGCCAAACAGGGACAATTATTAATGGACAGGAAGTTTTGGTAGATGCACCGCAAAATCAAAGTGGATGTCCTGGAGATTATTTAGATCTAAGATTAAGTAATACTGCTGTAATGGGGGATTATAATGGGTCTGATTGTGCTTTAACAGAAACTACAGGTACTTATGTAAGATCTCATAACGATTTAACGATTACTGTTGGTAATGTAAGTTCAACAAGCGATATCATGAATTTAACTAATAAAGAGTTAAAAATTAAAGACAAAACTACTGGTGTAATTACAGTTTACAGCAGATAGTTAGATTGAATTAGTGGAAATAAAAAACGGAAATAACAATAAAGTTATTTCCGTTTTTTTATGATTTATATTTTAAGATTATGATACCGGAATATAAATATCAAAAGATGCTCCTTGGTTTTGTTCGCCTTTGGCAGTTATAATTCCGTTGTGGTTTTCAACAATTTTTTTTACGATTGCTAGACCTATTCCGGTTCCGTTATATTGGTCTCGTCCATGTAAACGCTGAAAAACATCAAATATTTTTTTACTGTACTGCGGTTCAAAACCAATTCCGTTGTCAGAAACTTTAATATGGCAATATTGAGTTTCACTTTCTAATGACTTTTCTTCAAACTCAGAACCTTTTGCGATTTTGCTTTCAATTTTTATTAAAGCAGGTACATCTGGTTTTGAAAACTTAAGCGAATTGCTGACCAGATTATAAAGCAGCTGTCTAAACTGAAATGGTATAATACTTACATCTGCAATTTCGTTACTTTCAATTACGGCATTTTTTTGTTCGAGTTCTTCACGGAGATCTTCCTTTACTTCTTCAATAATTTTAGAAAGACTGGTTTGCTCAAAAGTTCTATCCTGAATGTTTGTTCTTGAATACGATAACAAATCATGAATTAAAGTCTGCATGCGTTTAGCCGCATTTTGCATTCTTTGAAATTTATCTTTTCCAGAATCAGATAAATTTTCAAATTCTTTTTCAATAATCTGCGAAGCAAAAGTCTGAATTTTTCGAAGCGGTTCCTGTAAATCATGGCTGGAAATATAAGCAAAGGACTGAAGTTCTTTGTTCATGTGTTCCAGTTCTGCATTTTTTTGTTCCAGTTCGAGAGCATTCAGTTTTATTTTATCATCGGCTCTTTTTTTCTCGGTTAAGTCATGCGTTACTTTTGAGAATCCAATAACCTCATTATCTTTATTATGAATGGCTGTAATTACTACACTGGCCCAAAATAAAGTACCATTTTTGCGCACGCGCCAGCCTTGCTGAACTGCTCTTCCTTTTTCTCTGGCGAGTTCTAGTAAAGTACTTGGAATATTGTTTTTTTGATCTTCGGGAGTGTAAAATATGCCAAAATATTTTCCGGTAATTTCCTGTGCTTTATAACCTTTAATTTTTTCAGCACCAATATTCCAGTTTTCTACTATTCCGTCGCGGCTTAAATATAAAATGGCGTAATCTTGTACTTCTTCGACCATTAAATGGTAACGTTCTTCGCTTTTTTTAAGCGATTCGTACATTTGGCTTAATTCCCGCGTTCTTGCTGTAACTTGTTGTTCCAGCTCGTTTGTAAAAGCTTTTTCGGTATGAATATCAGTAAAGGCGCCAACCCATTTTACAATTTTATTATCGGCATCTAAAACTGGTTCACCCAATACGGTATGCCATCTGTAACTGCCGTCTTTTCTAAGTACTCTGACATCAGATCTAAAAACTTGTCCTGTATGCAAACTATGATTCCAGATTTTTATATTTTCTTTAAAATCTTCGGGATGAATCATAGATTTCCATTCAGCATCGCCAGTTGGTTTTATTCCGGTATATTCAGCCCATTTTCCAGAGGCAAATAAACCATTTCCTTTTTCATCGGTTTCCCAAATTAACTGTGGAATACTTTCGGTTAAAGAACGGAAACGCTTTTCGCTTTCGGCGATTTTGTTTCGTGCCTGGACTTTTTCTGTTACATCAACAATTGTGGCTCTAATTCCGGATATACTATTATCGGTATCGTACATTGGAGCATATTCAAAATCAATATAAAACAAATGCTCACCATCGTCGCCATTGATAAGAATAGGAGATTCTATTTCAGAATGTACTTCTCCGGAAAGATATACTTCATTTAATATTCTGCCATATTTTTGAGAAGAGAGTTCCGGAAAAATTTCTAAGAGTTTTTTACCCTGAACGTCGCTTTCTTTTTTCTTCCAAATGTTTTTAAGCAAAGCTAAATTGGCTATTTCAATAACCATATCGCTCCCTTTTAAAATGGCTTTTGGGATAGGGGACTGCATTACCAGATTTCTAAATCTTTTTTCGCTTTGTTCTAATTCCTGCTGATGATTTTTTTCGCTTGTAATATCGCGTACCGTTCCAATTAACTTGTCGGGATTATCATTTTTATCATAAAAAACTTTTCCTTTTCCTTCTACCCAGTGAATAGAATTGTCCGGCCAGATAATTCGAGCTTCATAATGAAGATTTCCGGATAAAATAGCTTCTTTAAAAGCTGCATTTCGAATTTGCATATCATCCGGATGCAGGTGTTTTAATATTTCTTCGTGAGATAATATAATAGGATCCTTGTAATTGCCCAGAATTTCCAGATATCTTTGAGAATAATGAAGTTCGCCGGTTTTTACGTTTAAATCCCAGGTTCCTAATTCGCTGGCTTCAACTATAATATTTAAGCGGTCTTCGTTTTGCTCGATTTTTTTTCGGGCATCGACTTTTTCGCTTACTTCTGTTACCGTTACAATAATTCCGGTTATTTCGCCGTCTTCTTCTCTAAGCGGATAATACAGAAAATCAAAATACCAGATTCCTTGTTTTCCATATCGATTTAAAGGAACAGGAACTTCATTTCCATGATAGGGAATACCCGTTGTTAAAACATTTTTTAATAAAGAATCTACCGTTTCTCTTACTTCTGGAAGAGAATCAAACAAAGGTTTTCCAACAAAACTATTTTCTTCTTTGTCAACTAATTTTAGATACGCTTCGTTTGCTGATTCTACAATATATTCTGGTCCGCGGAGAATTGTAATTCCAAGAGGCGCTTGTTTTACGGTATCACGGAAACGTTTATCGGCAATTTCAATTTTTTTAGATGCCAGATGCAAATCAGTAACATCGGCTGCAGTGTTCATTACAGCATATACTTTTTCGTTTGTGTCAAACAAAGGCGTAAAACTGTAATTGAAATAAAAAGTTTCTAGTTTATTGTTAATCATTATATCAATCCGGGCATTTTTGTTGTGAAAAGATTTTCCGGTATTTAAAACACTTTCAACCTGTTCAAAAACCGATTGATTATTAAGTTCTGGCAGAATTTCTCTGTATGATTTTCCAATAACATCCGGACCTTTTCCCCATACTTTTATGATAGAATCGTTGGCAAGTTCGATACGCATTTCTCTGCCAACATAAACTCCAATAGGAAAAGGAGCATTTTCTACAAGCTGTCTGATTTTTTGTTCACTTTGCTGTAATTTTGATCGGGCTTCAACCTGATCTGTAACTTCTATTGCAATAGCGACAACGCCCGAAATACTTCCGGTACATTCGGTTAAGGCTTCATAAATAAAATTGACATAAGTATGTTCTGTTTTTCCATCTCGAGAAAGCTCAACCAAACGTTCATTGGCAATAAACTTTTTTCCGGTTGTGTAAACGTTTTGAATAAGCTCTTCTAATCCCTGATCTTTAATTTCGGGCAGAACTTCAAAAATAGATTTGTTGAGTACTTTTTCTGAAGTGGTTCCCCAGAGCTGTATCATTTTTTCGTTGGCAATTTCTACAATATGATCTTTTCCTCTAAAAATACACATTGCCAATGGCGCCTGCATGATGTTGTTTTTAAAACGCTCATTTTTTTCTTTTAAAAGATCAGCAGCTTTTTTCTTTGCAGTAGTTTCAATTACGGTTACTAAAATACCGCCTACTTTGCCATTTTCTATTCGTATTGGTGAATAAGAAAAATCGAAATAACAGGTTTCAACAACGCCATTTCTGTTTAGCGGAACAACAAAATCTGGAAAACTGATTGATTTTCCGTTCATTACTTCCTCAAACATGGGATTTGTAATATGCCAGATTTCAGAAAATGTTTTTTCTGGAGAATTTCCTAAAGCATCAGGATGTTTATCTGAACCAATAATTTTACGAAAAGCATCATTGTATAACTGCGTAAATTCATTTCCCCACGCTATATACATTCCAAACGGGTTATTGAGCATTACCGAAGTTATGGTACGCAGACTTTGAGGCCAGTTTTCAGGATCACCTATGGGAGTTTTGCTCCAGTCTTTGGAGCGTATTAATTCGCCCATTTCTCCGCCATCGGCTAAAAAATAATGTTCCTTATTGGCGTGGCTCATTACAAAAGGATTTAGGGTTGAATTATAAAATGTGCTCGTGCAGGTTTTTTGAAATTATTTTCGGAGGCAGTAATAAGGGCATTTTCTATAACCGATTTTAATTTTGAAAAATCGCCGGGTTTGCGAATATAATATGTAGCATCTTTATCGTACATAACGTCTACGATTTCGCTGTCGAGAGAAGTCGAAAAAATTACTATCGGAAAATCTTTTAGTTTTTCAATCTGTCTAATTTCTGTAAGACATTCTGAACCGTTTTTTCTAGGCATATTCAAATCTAAAAAAAGAATATCAGGTAAATCATTTCCAGATTTATCTGCCAGAAAGTCCATTAATTGAACTCCGTCATTTACAGTTACAAGAGTTGTGGCAAGCGATAATTCATCTAAAGCTTCTTCAAAAAAAGAGCAGTCGTCCTCGTCGTCATCAGCTAGTAAAATGTTGTAAATCTGTTTGTTCATTCAGTATAAAATATTTTGGGTATTCTGCTTAGGTTTAAAAAGTAAAAGCGAAAATGAATGTTTTCTTGCTAAGATAAAATTAATTTTCGCAGTATAATTAAATAAATACCTATAAAATTAACGTATTTAATCGATAATTTAAAAACATTTATGGCAATACTTTTTGTTTAAGGCTTTTTTGTAAGTAAAGTTTTTACTTTTTCTAAAAACAAAAAAACAAGATCATTTCTTTGAAATAGAGATACAATTTTCGATTCAATTTTGCGTTTTTATATTTTAAGGCATCACTTCGCCACAGCAAAAATCCCTTATTTTACTACTGTTTACACACTAAAAACTGTATAAACATTCTACAAAGTGTAAAATTTTTACACACATCAAATCTGTGTAAAAAACGTAAAACGCTTAAAGTCAGTTTAAAACCTAAATGGCACGTCGCTTGCAAATTGGGATAGTGTCACTCTTTAACTTTTAATTGTTTACTAAACAAAATACAAAAGAAAGAGAGCATTTGATAAAAGCCATTTTAGAGAATTAAAACAAACAGGACATGGAAAGCGAAACAATTATCTCGAAACAATTTTACACTGGCAGCAATAGCGCCGATGTACAAATAAGCCCTTCTATTTTTAAAATAAACAACAACTCAACCAAAAAACATATTGAAAGACCAAAAAGTGCTTTCGGATTTATGATCCTTGCAGGTACATTTTTGTTACTGCTGACCGGAGCTTTTTTCGTTTTTCAATTTCAGCCGGATTTTGATCAGCTTCATTTAGAAAGATTAAATTCTACAGGCGGAATTATTTTTCTTGCCGTAACGGTAGCATTATTTCTTTTTAAAGGCGGTATGTTTCTTTACAATTTATACCTTTATTTTAAATACAAACCAATTGAATCAGTTTCTGATGAATTACTGCCAACTTGTACCGTGATTGTTCCGGCTTACAACGAAGGAAAATTGGTTTACGAAACTTTAATGAGTTTAGCAGAAAGTGATTTCCCAGCACACAAATTAGAGCTTTTAGCTATTGATGATGGAAGTAAAGATGATACATGGTACTGGATTCAGCAGGCTAAAATTAAATTGGGAGATCGTGTTTCAATTTTTCAACAACCTCAAAATAAAGGTAAACGCCACGCATTATACCGTGGATTTAACTTAGGAAAAGGAGAAGTTTTTGTAACAGTTGATAGTGATTCAATTGTGAAAAAAGATACTTTAAGAAACTTAGTAAGCCCGTTTGTTGTTGACGAAAAATGCGGTGCCGTTGCAGGAAATGTTCAGGTTTTGAACAACGAAAAAGCAATTCTGCCAAAAATGCTTAATGTAAGTTTTGTAATGAGTTTTGAGTTCATGCGTTCTGCAGAAAGTTCGTTAGGTTCAGTACTTTGTACTCCGGGAGCTTTGGCTGCTTACAGAAGAAATGCCGTTTTTGCCTGTCTGCCAGAATGGATCGACCAGACTTTTATGGGACAGCCGTCTGATATTGGTGAAGACCGTGCCATGACAAATATGATCTTAAAACAAGGACACCATGTATTGTTTCAGCGTAATGCTTATGTTTTAACAAATGTTCCTGAAGATTACAAAGGTTTATACAAAATGTTCATTAGATGGGGAAGAAGTAATGTTCGTGAGAATATTATGATGGCAAAATACGTTTGGAAAGATTTTAGAAAAGAATCTAAAGTTGGAGCAAGATTATTGTTTACAGAACAGTCTATCAGAATCATCATGACGTATCCTTTCTTTATCTTTATGTTCTATTTTATTGCAACGCATCCATTATTATTTATTAGTTCAGCGTTATTAGGAATATTAATTGTATCAAGCTTTTCAGTATTGTTTTATGCAAAAAGATATTCTTTTACAGAAGCATTCTGGGCGTATTCATATAGTGTTTTCTACACTTTCGGATTGTTTTGGATCGCTCCGTATTCAATCATTACAGCTCATAAAAGAGGCTGGCTGACTAGAGGTTAAGAAATTTCCACAACTACTATTTTATATTTAATCCTGAAAAACTCCTGTTCCACTAAGCAGGAGTTTTTTTTATGCTTTTATTGCAGCGAGGCTATTACGTTTTCTCTAACTCCGGTTTTTAAATCAATTACTTCAAATCTTTTGGTAGACGAAAATGATCCTACATCGCTGTCGCTGTTGATTAAAATAGCGCCAACTAAAATAATATATTTACAATTATATCTTGTAGAAGCAATAAGTTCCTGAATTCGTTGGTCGATAGCTTCATAAATTACTTCAGTTGCTTCATACAAAGGAATTTCAGAATTTAAAATCTTATCTTTTTGATTATAAAGAATTTGTTCAATTATATTCATTTGATAATCAAGTTCAGTAATATTATTTGGCTGAATACCATTGTGCGTCAGTTTGTTCAATGCTCCTTTAGCGGCTCCGCAGCAAAGCGAATTATTGTTTTGCCCAAAACGATTTATTTCTCCCACTATACCTTCTTTTGAAATACCAATATGAGGCCCGTAATAAATAAATACGGCGCCATCATCGGGTACATGGCTGGCAAAAGCGGCCATACCTGTTAAACCAGTAAAAGGAAATCCGTCTAATCCTCCCATTTTAAACGGACCTAAAAATTCCAGAGCCCTTGCTGGATATTGAATACTATTAACATCATCACTGCAAATGCTGTCTGCCAATATTATCTGTGAAGGTTCTAAATCTAATTTGTCTTCAACATAATCAATTATCTTATTTATGTAATCAATCGTAGTTAATGCATTTGGATAATATTGACGGATGATGTCAAGTTTCTCTCTTTTTTTCATGTATCAAAAATTTATGCAAAGTTTTTATAATTATCTGTTGATAATGAGTGTTTTATGGGGTATAATTCTTAAAAATGAATAGTATTAAAATCTATTTTAGAAGTTGTAAGCGGGCAAAAGTAGGTTTTTTTTTACGACAAAGTCATTTTTTTCGTACAATAAAAGAGGATTTTTTTTCAAACTAAAAAAACATATTAAAATTACAGAAAAAGGATACAAAAGTCGTGATTTGTGAAAGCAAAACAGTTGAGCTCTTTCATAATTTTGTTTCTGGTTTTTAAAAGGAACTATTTAAAAGAATGAAACGATTACTGTATATAACTTGTTTTTTATTATTGGTGTTTTTTGCAGCTGCAAAAAATGTCCAAAAAGTTCATATACACAACAATCAGCATTTATCCGGCAGTCATATTTTGGGTAATGATCAGTCTGTATCTCAAAATGATTCAGCTGTTTTTGCTGATATTAACGATGAGTCTTATTCTGAAGATATTGAAGATATTGATTTGGGCGATTATGGTTTTGATCATTTCGCCTTTCTAGATTCTAATGCAGTATTTAGTTTTATCTTCAGCCAGCAGTCTTATAAGTCAGCTTTGTATGCAAATGGTTCTCACCAAATAGTGCATGCAGCAACAATTCCCCTTTACATTTTATTTCATTCCATGATTATTCCTTCGGCGAATTAAATCGGGTTTTACTATTACTTCTTTTTTTTAGGAAATCATTTCAATTAGACAGATTATGATCTCATAATCATATTCTTCTGTTGTATTTCTTCCAAAATCGTATAGTCTATATTTTCTCAGCATTGACAATTTTAGTGCTGTTAATGGGACTCTATTTTTAAAAATTGTTAAACATTTTAAATTTTAAACACTATGCATCTTACACCAAGAGAGAGTGAAAAACTGCTATTGCATCTAGCCGGAGAGTTAGCGGCAAAAAGAAAGGCAAGAGGTCTTAAATTAAATTACCCAGAAACGATTGCTTATATCAGCAGTCATTTACTGGAGGCAGCAAGAGACGGAAAATCAGTAGCAGAACTGATGAATTATGGAGCTACCCTGCTGACCAGAGATGATGTTATGGAAGGTATTGCTGAGATGATACATGATGTTCAAATCGAGGCAACATTTCCTGACGGAACTAAATTAGTTACAGTTCACAGTCCTATTCGTTAAACTCAAAAAATTAAAATTATGATTCCGGGAGAATATTTTATCAGTAAGGGAGACATTGAGTGTAATGTTGACCGAAAAACAACTAAAATAAAAGTAATCAACACAGGTGACCGTCCAATACAAGTAGGATCTCACTGCCATTTTTTTGAAATCAATCGTATGATGAGTTTCGATCGCAGTGAAGCTTTTGGAATGCGTCTTAACATTGCCGCCGGAACAGCAGTTCGTTTTGAACCCGGCGAAGAAAAAGAAGTAGAATTAGTTGCATTTAGTGGAGCAAGACGTGCATTTGGTATCAACAATATCGTGAACGGAGATACTACACTAGAAATAAACAAACAACATAGTTTGGCAAAACTGAAAACTGAAAACTTTAAAAATAAATAATTATGAGCCTGAAAATAAATAAGCTGAAATATGCCAGCATGTATGGTCCTACAAAAGGAGATAAAATTAGACTGGCCGACACAGATATCATTGTTGAGATAGAAAAAGATTTTACCGTTTATGGTGATGAAAATAAATTTGGCGGGGGAAAAACAATCAGAGACGGTATGGCTCAGTCTAGTACTGCTACGCGCGATCAGGGAGTTTTAGATCTTGTAATTACCAATGCTACTATTATTGACCACTGGGGTATTGTAAAAGCAGATATTGGTATTAAAGATGGTAAAATAGCAGGAATTGGTAAAGCTGGTAATCCAGATACAATGGATGGTGTTGAACCTCACATGATTATAGGTGCGAGTACAGAAGCTCACGGTGGTGAAAATTTAATTGTTACTGCTGGTGGAATTGATACCCATATTCATTTTATCAGCCCTCAGCAAATTGAAACTGCTTTATATAGTGGTGTAACCACAATGATTGGCGGTGGTACTGGACCTGCTGATGGTACAAATGCTACTACTATTACACCTGGTAAATGGTATATTGAAAAAATGCTGCAAGCTGCAGAAGCATTCCCTATGAATCTTGGATTTTTTGGAAAAGGAAACTGTTCAACCGAAGCGCCATTGGATGAGCAGATTGAGGCTGGTGCTTTAGGTTTAAAAATTCATGAGGATTGGGGTGCTTCGCCTGCAGTAATTGATGCTTCATTAAAAGTTGCTGATAAATATGATGTTCAGGTGGCAATCCATACTGATACTCTTAACGAAGCAGGTTTCCTTGAAGATACAATGAATGCAATTAACGGACGTGTGATTCATACTTTTCATACAGAAGGTGCTGGAGGAGGTCACGCTCCGGATATTATTAAAGCTGCAATGTATCCTAATGTATTGCCGGCTTCAACAAATCCAACCCGTCCTTATACTGTAAATACAATCGACGAACACTTAGATATGTTGATGGTATGCCATCACTTAAGCAAAAATATTCCTGAAGACGTTTCATTTGCAGATTCTCGTATTCGTCCGGAAACCATTGCAGCAGAAGATATCCTGCATGATATGGGAGTGTTTAGTATCATGAGTTCAGACTCACAAGCTATGGGACGTGTAGGTGAGGTGGTTACCCGTACTTGGCAGACTGCTGACAAAATGAGAAAACAACGCGGTGACCTTGCAGAAGATAAAGGAAACAAAAATGACAATTTCCGTGCAAAACGTTACGTGGCTAAATATACAATTAACCCTGCTATTGCACATGGTATTTCACAGTATGTGGGATCTATTGAGGTAGGAAAAATGGCAGACCTTGTATTATGGAAACCAATGCTGTTTGGTACAAAACCTGAAATTATTATTAAAGGAGGGATGATTATTGCAGCTCGTATGGGAGATCCAAATGCTTCTATACCTACGCCGCAGCCAGTTCTTTATCGTAATATGTTTGGAGCTTTTGGAAAAGCACTGTCTAAAACATGTGCCACTTTTGTTTCTCAGGCTTCTATTAAAAACAATATTGCAGAAGAGTATGGATTAGAAAAAATGATTTTACCAGTAACAGGCTGCAGAAACATTTCAAAAAAACATCTGATCCATAATGATAAAACTCCTGAAATTACTGTGAATCCAGAAAATTATGAAGTACGTGTTGATGGTGAGAAAATCATCTGCGAACCAGCAACACATCTTCCAATGGCACAGCGCTATTTCTTATTTTAATTATTAGAGTTTAAAATAGCGGTTCAGCCTAAAATAGAAAGAAACGCTGCTGGTTAATCCGGCAGCAGTTTCTATCTAATTGAACCTTTAGAATGATATGAAAAAGAAACAAGGCATGCTTGAAAAATGTATGATTTAAAATAGAAGATATGATTATAAATGAAATTGAAGGAAGCCTTAGGGAATTTGATATCACAAACCGTGTTGTAGATTATCTGGAAATAGAATGGTTTGAATCTACTAAACGAATTCAGCGGAAAAAATCTAAAAACGGACAAGAAGTTGCCATTAAATTTTTGAAAGAAGGACAGCGGTTAAAACATGAGGATGTAATATATGCAGATGATCAAAAAATAATAGTAGTTGATATTATTCCCTGCGATGCAATTGTGGTAAAACCAAAATCATTGCTTGAAATGGGCAACGTATGCTACGAGATTGGAAACAAGCATCTTCCAATGTTTATACAAAATGATGAGGTATTGCTTCCTTTTGAAGAGCCTATTTTTAAATGGCTTTCGGCGAGCGGTTATCATACAGAAAAAGTCTTTACAAGATTAACTAACATAGTAAACTCTACTGTGCAGCCGCATGGACATTCAGAAAGTAGTTCGCTGTTTTTTAAAATTATGAATATCGCTAAGTAAAAAGGGATTTATTTTTAATAAAATATATAATGAAAAATTTTATAGGCAGCTTATTACACCTAAGTGATCCAACATTGCCAATTGGAGGTTACACACACTCAAACGGACTGGAAACTTATGTACAGCAGGGATTAGTAAAAGATAGGGAATCTGCTATGTTATTTGTTCACAATATGCTTACAAACAATTTATTATACAATGATGCAGCATTTGTAAAACTCGCTTATGAAGCTGCACAGTCTAAAAATACCAGCGCATTGTTTTTACTTGATGATGAGTGCGCAGCATTAAAAACGGCCCGTGAAATTAGGCAGGCAAGCCAAAAACTAGGAGTAAGACTTATCAAAATCTTTAAACGCCAGGTTGCAGATGAGATAATTAACGAATACGAAAAAGCAATTTTTGAGAAAAAATCCGAAGGACATTATTGTATCGTTTTTGGAATTTATGCAAGCTTATTAAATATTCCGTTGTATGAAGCTCTTTTTGCATTCTTATATAATGCAGCTGTTGGAATGGTAACCAATGCTGTAAAGCTTGTTCCGCTGGGACAGCTGGATGGACAAGATATACTGCATGATATGCAGGAAGTAATTGAAACTGTAGCCGGAAAGACCATTGAGCTTGATCGAAATCATGTGGGCTTATGCAATATTGGTCTGGATGTAAGATGTATGCAGCATGAGCAATTGTATTCAAGATTATATATGTCTTAAAAAAAACAATAAAAATAAAGTAGTAACCAAGAGCTAAAAACTCAGTGTTACAATTAAAAAATTAGAAAAAATGAAAGAAAGAAATTATATCAAAATTGGAATAGCCGGACCAGTTGGTTCAGGAAAAACGGCTTTAATTGAACGTTTGTCTCGCAAATTGATGAACGAATACAGCATTGGAGTAATCACAAACGATATTTATACAAAAGAAGATGCTGAATTCCTTACTAAAAATAGTATGCTTCCTAAAGAGCGTATCATTGGTGTAGAAACAGGAGGATGCCCGCACACTGCCATTCGTGAAGATGCAAGTATGAATCTGGAAGCAGTAGAAGAAATGGCTTCACGCTTTCCTGAAATTGAAATTATATTAATTGAAAGCGGCGGTGATAACCTGTCGGCTACTTTTAGTCCTGACCTGGCAGATATAAGCATATTTGTAATTGATGTTGCCGAAGGAGATAAAATTCCACGTAAAGGGGGACCTGGAATTACAAGATCAGATTTACTTGTAATTAATAAAATTGACCTTGCTCCTTATGTAAATGCAGATCTTGGAGTTATGGAACGTGACGCCAGAAAAATGCGAAACGGACAGCCTTTTGTTTTTACAAATCTTATGAGTCTTCAAGGACTTGATGTTGTTATAGGCTGGATTAAAAAATATGCCTTACTGGAAAATATAGAAGAACCGCAGCTGGTTCGATAATTCTATTTAGTGTACAACATTCAACTATTTTAAATGATCAATAAACTAAATATTGTTAGTGGATTTAAAGAAGGACGTTCTTATCTAAAAGATGCCTTCTTTACCCGCCCTTTTCGCATAGCAGATATAAAAGAAGACAAAACAGATCCTTCTCTTTATCTGATGCTGATGAGCTCTTCTCCCGGAATACTCGATAATGATCATTATGATATAAACATTCAAATCGAATCTGAAAGCCGTTTAATGCTAGAGTCTCAATCGTATCAAAGATTGTTTAATATGCAGAACGGTGCTGTACAGCAAATGAATGTTTCATTAGCAGACAAAAGTACTTTTAGTTATGTGCAGCATCCCATTGTACCTCACGAGCAGTCTATTTTTAAAGCATATAATGTCTTTAATCTTACAGATAATTGCAGTCTGACTGTGGGAGAGATCATTACTTGCGGCCGAAAACATTCTGGAGAAGTATTTCTTTTTTCAAAATTCCAAAATCTAACCGAAGTATTTCATAATGGAAAATTGGTAGTTAAAGATAATGTGCTTTTGCAGCCACTTTTGGCAGATGTTCAAACTTTAGGACAGATGGAAGGTTTTACACATCAGGCAACTCTTATGTATATCAATACTGGAATTGAGGATGTTGAATCGTGTATTGAATTGGCTTATGCCGAACTGCAGTCTGAAGAAAATATTGCTTTTGGAGTTTCCAAGCCTTTTGCAAATGGCATGATAGTACGTGTTTTGGGCAATGGCGGAGAACAGCTTTATAATGCATTTCGTAAAATACAGCGTAAGCTTTGGATAGCAGAAGAGAAATTGAATATTAAAAGTCAGGTGACTGATCTTGCTGAAAATTATATCTAAATGGATACTACATTAACTACGCTGGTATTATCAGCTATTACAATAAGCTGTCTGCACACAGCATCAGGGCCGGATCATTATCTGCCATTCATTGTATTATCAAGATCCAGAAAATGGTCCATAACAAAAACGGTCTGGCTTACTATTGTCTGCGGTCTTGGACACATATTAAGTTCTGTTGTACTGGGACTTATTGGGGTTGTGGTAGGCTGGCAGTTATCAAAATTGTCTATGTTTCAGGATGTGAGAGGAAATGTTTCGGGCTGGTGTTTACTGCTGTTTGGTCTTGTTTATTTTATCTGGGGATTAAGAAGCGCTTATCTAAACAAACCCCACAAACATTTTGAGGTATATAATGATGAGGATATATATGTGTATGAACATAGACATGGCGAAGTAGTTGCTCCTCAAAGCCGAATCAAAATTACACCCTGGATTTTGTTTGTTATTTTCGTTATGGGACCCAGTGAACCTCTTGTACCGTTATTATTTTATTCGGGAGTGCGCCGATCTTCAATAGAAGTAATCATTTTAATTGTTGTTTTTGCAGTCTTTACAGTTCTTACCATGCTTATCATGGTGCTGATAGGGTGTTATGGTTACTCTTTTTTCAAAACAGACAAACTAGAGCGTTATGTGCATGCAATTGGCGGCGGAGTCGTGACAATATGCGGTATTGGAATGGTATTTCTAGGATGGTAAAATTTTAAAATTATGAAATCAAAAATTAGTCTTTATAGTAAAACAATTTTGACCAGTATAGGTCAAATCATGCTGCAGGAAAATCCGTGGACAGGATTACTTTTTCTAGCCGGTATATTTTATGGATCTGTGGTAATGGGAATTGCGGCAATTTTATCTGCAGTAACAGCATTAATTACAGCTTTGTTATTAAAATTTGATAAAAATGAGACAGAGCAGGGGCTTTATGGTTTTAGTGCCACCCTTGTAGGAGTTGCGTTAACCTTCTTTTTTAAACCAGAACCTGTAATATGGATTGCTATTATTGCAGGATCTTCATTAGCGGCTATTTTACAGCATGTTTTTATAAAAAGAAAAATACCGGTATTTACATTGCCATTCATAATTATTACCTGGATTGGGTTGTATATTTTTCACAATGTATTTATTATTGGGGGGCCTGTATCAGGATCAGAACTTTTAAATGATCAAAACGAACTGGCTACAGTGGCCCACGGCTTTGGAGAAGTAATTTTTCAGGGCAGTATTCTTGCCGGAGTTATCTTTATTTTGGCAGTATTTATCAATAATCCTGTAGCGGCTTTGTATGCTATAGCATCAGGAGTATTGAGTGCTTACATATCGCTTCAGTTTTCAGAACCGCAAACTGATATACACATGGGATTGTTTAGTTTTAATGCGGTGCTTTGTGCCATAACTTTCTCAGGAACCCGCGTTAGAGACGGAATTTATGTACTGTTTTCAATTTTGGTTTCAACCTTATTCGATATTTATATGGTAAAAATGGGATGGGCTCCTCTTACTTTTCCTTTCGTGGCCTCCAGCTGGATTACTCTTTTGCTTAAAAAAAGTGTTCCTGCAAAATATAGATAATTGAAAAATCTTCAAATTAAATAATCAAATTAAAATGAAAAAATATGCCTTATTAAGCACATTGTTTTTTGCAGTGTGCTATTCAGCCTGCGCTCAGGTTTCGTTTGAATCTAAAGCAACGGCAGGAGATAAACCACTTTATGAAATGGAATTTTCACCTCGTTTAAAATTAAACGGTTATGTAAATTTAGGAGGAAATGATGCCAGCGCCTCTCAATCATTAAACTTAAATTCAGCAGATCCGTACAATTCGCTGAAAGACAAAAATGCTGACGCCAATATGTACCAAACACAGCTGGCTTGGAAAACTACTTATAACGGTTTTGAAAAAGGACCATTAGAAACCTATATTGAAGGGCAATGGTGGGGAGGGCCTGGATCTGGAGGAAATCTGCAATTGAGAGTAGCCTATGTAGATTATAACCATTGGCACGTTGGTCAGGATTGGAGTTTCTTTGGCGGCGGAGTTCCTACATGGTACAATACCTTAGATTGGGAAGGGCCTAATTCAGGAACATGGGCAAGACACCTTCAGGTAAAATACTATAATAATTTTGGAAAAGATAAATTATGGAGATTTGAAGGAGGAATGGAAACATCGGCACAATACCTAAAAGTGGCCGGCGGTAATGTTCCCGGACAATTTTCTGTAGACCCAATTGCAGCATTTACTAAATATACACAGGATGGAAGTTTTATTCGTCTGGCATTAATGGGACGAAGCATTCGTTACACCAAAGAAAATTCAGAAAATGCACTTCAAATGGGATGGGGTATTAATGCTAACTTAAAAAACAAACTAAGCGATAAAAGCTATTTTATGGCTCAGGGACTTGTAGGTTCTGGTATTGCAGGATCATATACTTTATCCGGAGCATTATTTAGTAATAACGGCGCCGCAGTTATGTATGATGGTATTTACGATCAAAATGGCAGTTTTAAAACAGTTCCAGTATATGGAGGTTCTGCGGGAATTGAATATTTCTTTGGAACAAAAAAGAATCTGCATTCTAATTTAGTACTTGGATATACTAATATGGCGTATCATGCATCACCTCTTTCATTAGTTCAGAATAAAGTAATTAATGATAATGCTGCTGGTGATTTTTTAAACAAGAATAACGAATCTACAACACATACCGCTTTGACTTACGGCTCTATAAACTTGATGTATGATATTACAAAAATATTTACAATGGGTATTGAGTATGATGGCGGAGCAAAACAAATCAACAATTCAATTTCTCAAAGTTCTATGGTTAATCGTATTGCTGCGGGTATAAAGGTTGGTTTTTAAAAGTAAAACAAACACAGTTGTTTTTCAAAATGAAAAATGATAAAAGAGATTACATGAAGAAGAATTTCATTTTTATATTCCTATTTTTAATTACATCATTGCCGCTTTTTGCGCAAAAAATGGTTAGCGGAATTGTTACTGACGAAGATGGATTACCAGTTAATGCAATAATTAACAGCAAAGACAATTTCAGTCAGGCCAATACAAAGAAAAACGGCAGTTTTGCGATAAGTTTAAAAAAACTGCCGGATACGTTGACAATTACCTCTACGGGATTTAAACCACAGTTTTATGCTGTGACAAACGAGAAATATTTAAACATAGTTTTAATATCACATATAGGTACACTGGATGAGGTAGTTATAAAATCGAAAAAAGTAGATAAACAACTTATAAAAATAGACTTAGAAAAAACTCCAGTAAATACAGCCCAGGACCTGCTTCGTAAAGTGCCCGGTCTGTTTATTGCACAGCATGCCGGAGGAGGAAAAGCCGAACAGATATTTCTGCGCGGGTTTGATAATGACCATGGAACGGATATTGCAATTAGTGCTGATGATATGCCTGTAAATATGCCTTCCCATGCACATGGACAGGGATATTCTGACTTACACTTTTTAATTCCGGAGACTATTCAAAACATCGATTTTGGAAAAGGATCCTACTATGCAGATAAAGGCGATTTTAATACCTCAGGTTATGTAAACTTTCACACCTACGACTCTATAAGTCAGAGTTACGTGAAAGCCGAAGCAGGAAATTTTAATACCATGAGAATAATGGGAATGGCGGATTTGCTTAAAGGTAATTCTTTACAGCAGAACGCTTTTATTGCCGGAGAATACAATTATACAGATGGACCATTTGATGTAAAACAAGATTTTAAAAGATTTAATTTATTTGGAAAATACAATCAAAAAATTGGTTCACAAGGACAATTGAGACTAGAAGCTTCCTGTTTTAATTCCAGCTGGAATGCTTCTGGTCAGATTCCTGAAAGAGCTGTTGCAGAAGGTCTCGTGGGCAGATTTGGTTCTATCGATCCTACAGAAGGAGGAAACACGCACAGGACAAATCTTTTAGCTTCATACACGTACAAAGCCAGCGAAAATCAGACATTTAAAACTACTTTTTATTACATCAATTATTTATTCAATTTATATTCAAATTTCACTTTTTACCTCATACATCCAGATGCAGGAGACGAAATAAATCAATATGATAACAGGGCGGTATACGGAATGAATACTATTTATACCAATTATTTTACATTTGATCGTTTTCATCTCAACCTGAATGCAGGATTTGGAGGCAGATTTGATGATATAAAAGACTTAGAACTAAGTTATGTAACGGCAAGATATACACTAAATGAACGTCTTGCCTGGGGAGCCGCCAAAGAAGCCAATGCTAATTCTTTTATTTCTGCCGATTTGAGTACTGGAAAATGGAGATTAAATGCAGGTTTACGTGCTGATTGGTTTTATTTTAATTATTACGATAAATTACAACCGGATTACGCCGCTTCTTCCTATAACAAAGCTCGAATCAGCCCTAAACTTAGTCTTTTTTATAATGCGTCAGATCAGCTTACATTGTATGTTAAATCTGGTTTAGGATTTCATTCAAATGATGTACGCGATGTAGTATTACAGCAAGGAACCAATATACTTCCTTATTCATTTGGAGTAGATGTTGGATGTATTTTAAAACCAGCCAAAGGTTTAGTTTTACAGCCCATTTTATGGAATAGTTATTTAAATCATGAATTTGTCTGGAATGGCGATAGTTACGGAACCAGCGATGCAGGAGCAACCAGAAGATATGGGGTAGATATTTCTACGCGTTATCAAATTCTTCCTTTTCTCTATCTCGATAATGATATTAATTGGGCTGTGCCTCGTGTTGTAGGCGCGCCTAAAGGAGATAATTATGTTGAACTCGCACCTACATTAACCAGTACAGGCGGACTTGGTTTTCAGTTTCAAAATGGTTTTTATGCTAATTTACGTTATCGTTACATGCACGATCGTCCTGCTGTACAAGATGCCAGCATTGTCGCACAAGGATATTTTGTTAATGATTTAATCTCAGGATATCAGGCAAAAAAATGGGGAATAAATCTACAGATACAAAACCTGTTTAATACAAAATGGAACGAAGCAATGTTTGCTCAGGAGACAAGATTAAAAGGAGAATCGGCTAGTGTAGAAGAATTGACATTTACGCCAGGAACGCCATTTATGGTTAAAATAGGACTCACTTACAAGATCTAAATTTTTAGAAAAAAAGATAAAGGGAATTCTGCCAATCGAGCCGAATTCCCTTTTTTTATCTATGTTAACTAGTATTGATTTAATACCTGCAAACGAAATTCTGATGGAGAGAGATGAGTTACTTTTTTAAAAACTCTTGAAAAATGAGATAGAGAATGAAAATTAAGTTCATAAGCTACATCTGCAATTTCGCGTCCTAAATCACGAAGCAGAATTTGACTGTGCTGCACGCATATTTCATTAATCCATTGTTTAGGGGGTTTTCCTGTTGCTTTCTTGATACACTTGTTTAGATAAGTTTCAGAAATATTCAGCTGCTGGGCATAAAAAATAACATTTTTATGTTCCTTGTGTTCCTGTTGCAGTTTCTCTCTAAATTTATAAGTGATATAAAGTTCTCTCGCCATAGATAATAATGGTTTATGAGAAGTTTGTCTGCTGATTTTAAGCATAATTGCCTTAAAAAAAGTCAGGCATATTTCCTCCTGTACGTAATCTGTATGAAGTTCCGCATCCAGAAGTTCAAAAGTCTTGACCATGCAGTTGTAAGCACTCTCCTGAAGCAGAATAACAGGATCTGAAGTAAGAAAAATTTGGTCCTGCCTGCTTAAAGAAATAGAGGATAAAATATCATTTTCATAAATCAGATAAAAACCTTTTACATCGGGAGACAATTCATGACTTCTCGTAATACTGCCTTGTTTAATGTTTAATATTTGTCCAGGACCTATTAAGTGATTTTCTGATTCTAACTGCTGTTTTACATAACCTTCAGAAACAAATAATAAAAAATTAAAAGAGGTTCTGTAAGGAGCAACCGGTATTACAATTTGTTTAAGATACTCTTCTATTTTATACAATTGAAGCTGCGATTTATCTTGTAAAGTAACACTGTTTATACATGGCAAAAACTGTAACTTGTACTCATAAGCACTAAGAATTTGAATAGGTTTTTCCATTTTATGGCTATACTGTATTAATTGTATTTTTAGTGAAAAATTTCAATGTAAAACTAATACAAAAATGAAGTCATTAAACAGCTGTTCTTATGTTTTATAAGTATTTTCTCTCTTTTAAAGCTTATAGCAAATAATTTGAACTTAATTTGACATAAATAAATCTTCTAGGGGCTGTTTTAAGTCCCTTTCAGCTTCAATTTTTAACTAAATGTTAGGAAATTTAAGACTTTAAGAGGTGTTTTTGGGTAAATTCAAACCAAAAGAAAAAGGAAAAACGTCGGATAGTCTTTCCTTTTTCTGATAAGTTTTGATAAAAAAACAGTTTTTATAAGCTGACTGATTTTTTGACTTTGCTCCCTTTTTTCCAGAGAAAGACTGAAAATGCATTTACAAGAGCCAGAATCCATAAAACGGGACTGGTAAAAAAACTTTCGTAACTTCTTCCGTTTGGAATTTCTACAAAAGGAACTGTAATAATTACATCCAGAAATAAAGCAGTAAGTGACATTATAATGCCAAGCTGCAAACCGCTCATTTTATAATTTTTCGAATAATAAAACTTCGCAGAACCAATGGCGAAAAATACAATCCAAATTGTGACCATAAACGACTGCCAGAAAAAAGAATCTTTTACAAATAGAATTTGTTCTAGAATATAAAAAGACAAACTAACTGCAATCCAAACCAAAATACCCGAAAAAATGGCTCTGATGTATTTCATCTTTTTTAATTTTCAGGATTCCAGATTCCGGTTTTGGCTGTTTCTTTCGCGTAAGCGCTAAAATCTTTCGCCTTTCTTCCCAAAACTTTTTCAATGTCTGAAGTAACGCTCGAATTTCTTCCGTCCAAAACCTGTTCAAAAAGATAATTTACCAGCCAGATATGATCGTCAGGAATCTGATATTCTTTCAGCATCTGCGTGTATTCTTCTAAACTTAAACCCTGAAAACTAATATTTCTGCCGCTGGCGTTGGCAATTTCATTTACCGCTTCTTTAAAAGTTAATAATCTTGGCCCAGTCAATTCATAGGTTTTTCCGTTATGATTTTCGTCTAAAAGAGCTTTTGTAACAACATCGGCAATATCATCCGCATCTGTAAAAGGTTCAAGTGCTTCGGCTCTTGGCAAAGCAACGATTCCGTAAAGAATTGGATCTAAGAAAAAGCTTTCGCTGAAATTCTGATTAAACCAGCTCGCACGGACAATCGTCCAGTTTTTGGCATTTTTCTTTACGATTTCCTCGCAAACCTGAGCTTCTTTTTCGCCTCTGCCCGAAAGTAAAACGATTTTTTCTACTCCCGATTTTACTGCAAGTTTTGTGAAATTTTCTATAGCTTCTGCAGCAAAAGGAACGGCAAGATCCGGCTGAAAAGTTATATAAACCGTATCAATATCTTTTACAATATTTTCCCAGGTTTCAGGATTTTCCCAGTCAAACGGAATTTTTTCGTTTCGTGAACCTAAACGAATTTCAAAATCTGGATTATTTTCTAATCTGGTTACAACTCTGCGTCCTGTTTTTCCATTAGAACCCAGAACTAAAATTTTCTTTTTCATATCAGTAGTTTTTTAATGATGATTACTGATACAAAGTTGTTGAGATTAAAACACAATCATTTGTCGCAAAGGAATTATGATTTGTTTGAAAAGAACTGCTGTTTTACATCGTTGGGACGCATGCCAAATTTTTTATGAAAAGCATTCGAAAACGAACTCAAACTTTCGTAACCCACTTCCCAGGCTGATTCCTGAACTGTTTTTTCGCTTTCGCGGAGTAGTTCATACGCCTTGTTTAATCGTTCTTCCTGAACAAATTTAAAAACCGGAATCCCAAAAAGTTCCTTGAAATTCTTTTTTAATTTATTGCTGTTGAGCCCAACCATTTGTGACAACTGCGTTATAGACGGCGGTGTCGAATAATTGATGGTAACAATTTCTTTGGCCTGAAAAAGTTTGTTTTTATCTGTTTCAGACAAATCCAGTTTTTTCTCAGAAGCTAAAAGCGCATAAAAATGTGCCAGAAGTTCATTGACCTGACTTTTTAAAAATAACAAACGTGTATTTCCGGTGTAGGTTGTATTAAAGATTTTTTGAACCGCCAGCTGCATTTCGAGTGTCATGTAAAACGACGGACCTTTTACAAAATGTTCTTTTGGGTTTAATAATTGTGGTAAATGATTTTCGAAAATCTCTTTTTCGGCTTGCGGTAATGAATTAAGATTTTTCAGTTTGGTAAAAATACTGATGGACTGTAAAGGTCTGTCGGGTTCAATTTTATGTGAGAATTCGACTTTTTGGTTTCCAAAAAAACAAATTGCCAGCCCTGTTGTATTTACCAAATATTTAGTCTGTTTATTGTGTTTAATTTCTAACTCAACATTTCCCGAACCATAAAAGGCAAAACCCAGCGCATCGCCGTCGATTTCACATTTTTGAACAATTGTTTTTGTGGTATTCGAATGCTCGATTAAAACAATACAATCATGTAATTCTAGAATATCTGTCGTCATAATTGAAGTTGAGGTTAGAATAAAACTTATGAAAAGGTACTATTATTTTTTTAAATGTTTGAAATCGCTTCTACCGATTCACATAAAATAGAAACCGCTTTTTCCATTTCTTGTTTTTCCAAATGCCCAAATCCCAACCTTGTAGCCGTAAGATCTTTGGTTTGGTATAAAATGGTTTTAGGCAGGAATAATCCGTTTGCTGCACATTCTTTTTGAAGCGTTATTAAATTAAATTTATCAAGCCATTCAATCCAAACGGCTAATCCTCTAAGCGGTACTTTAAATTTAATTTTAGAACTTAATTTTTCATTTAATAAGGAAACAAAATAATCCCGACGTTCCTTATAGATTTTTTTGTTCTTTTTCGAAAGTCTGTGCACTTCGCCTTCATTAATCCATTCAGATAAAACCTGCTCTTTAAGAACATCAATTCCGGGTTCGAGAATGTTTTGATGTTTTTCCAGTTCTAATATAAATTCAGAAGGCGCGGCCACAAATCCATAACTAAATCCCGACGGAAGTGATCTTCCAAAAGAGCCTATGTAAACTACTTTTTGGTTAGAATCAAATGCAGCTAAAGGCAAAATTGGATTATTATCGTAATGAAAATCAAAATCGTAATCATCTTCTAAAATCACAAATCCATATTGATTCGCCAATTCCAAAACTTCCATTCGTCTTTTGGCACTTAAAGAAATGGTTGTTGGATAATTATAGTTTGAAGTAAGGTATAATATCCTGATTTCTGTTTCTTTACAAATCTCTTTCAATCGGTTTGTATCAATTCCGTCCTGATCAACCGGAATTGTAATAATCTGCGCTCCTGTATTAGTCAAAGTCATATTCGAAATATAATAACCCGGCGAAGCCACTACAACTTTATCCCCCGGAGAAATAAGCGCTTTGGTAACCAGATACAAACTAATTTCATGACTGCTTGCCGTAAGCAGATTCGAAGTAGAAATACGTAAACCCCTCGTAAGATTTAAGTAATTCGAAAAATGAGTTTTAAAATTTAAGTGCGACTGAATCTGAATCTGCTCGTAAGTTTTAGAAGTTTTCTGCCTTTTTAATTTTGAAACATACAATCTGGCCAAAATCTCATTTTGAACCAATCTTAAATCAGGCATTCCGTCATTAAACTGATACGGAAGAGTACTGGTTTCTGTTGGATTTTCAAGTATTGTTGATTTTTTAAAAGTAAATCCAATATTATTTTCTGAATGTTTTTGATTGGAAGGAGCAATAAATTCATCTTTGCTTTTTTGCTTATGCTGAGACAATATAAATGTCCCTTTGTTTGGCAGAGTTTCAATCCAGCCCTGCGATTCCAGATCCTGAAAAGCTTTAATTAACGTATTTCGGTTTACAGAAAGCTGTCTGCATAATATACGCGTGCCCGGAAGTTTAGTTCCTTCGGGAAGAAATCCCGTTTGTATCGCTTTTATAAATTCAAAAACGATTTGCAGATAGATTGCCGTATTTTCTTTGGGCTTAAGCTCAATGAAGCTTTTAAAAGGAATTTGAACCGGACCACTCATAATTACAAAACTGGTATACTTTATTAGTACGGCAAGATACTACTTTTGCAAAAATTTTAAACCAAAATGAAAAAAATCTATTTTGCAGTCTTTACATTAGTTTGCACAAATTTTTATGCCCAAACCAAAAGGGATTCTATAATAGAAATTGATGAAGTGATTATTAACGAAAACCGTTTAAGCACACCAATTTCTAAACAAAACAGAAACGTATACGTTATAAACAGCGAAACAATAAAAAAATTACCGGGCCGTACTTTACAGGAAGTATTGCAATATGCTAACGGAGTTGATATTAGACAAAGAGGTCCTTTTGGCGGTCAGGCCGATGTAAGTGTCGACGGCGGAAGCTTTGAACAAACTGTAGTTTTATTAAACGGAGCCAAAATTATTGATTCGCAAACGGCTCATAATATGTTAAATCTGCCTCTTCCGGTAGAAGTTATTGAAAGAATTGAAGTTTTGCGTGGTCCGGCTGCCAGAATTTTTGGAATTAACAGTTTAACGGGAGCCATTAATATTATTACCAAAAAACCAACCGATTCAGGTTTTATGGTAAGTACTTATGCAGGTTCTAATTTTGAAAAAGATACAGAAAACACAGGCGATACTTTTTACGGAACGGGCATTCAGGCAGGAGCTGTTTTAGGAAAAGAAAAACAACAGCATTCGATTTTTGCATCGCATGATAAAAGCAACGGATACCGTTACAATACGGGTTTTGAAAACAATAAATTATTGTATCAGGGAAATGTTCAAATCAATGATTCTAACGAAATTTTAGGTTCATTTGGTTATGTTAAAAACGGATTTGGTGCCAACGGATTTTATGCTGCACCGGGCGACAGAAATTCTACTGAAATAGTACAGACTACTTTTGCCAACATTCAGTCGAAACATGCTATTACAGACAGATGGAAAATTATGCCGAGAGTTACCTACAGATATAATTATGACGATTACAGGTATTTAGGAAACGGAAATTTAAATGCAGGAAGAAGCCAGCATTATACGAATTCTATTGCAGCAGAATTAAACTCGTCTATTAAAACAGAAAATGGCGAAATTGGTTTTGGTGCCGAATTTAGAAATGAGGATATTCATTCGTCTAATATTGGAGATCATGATCGCGAAAATGTTGGAATTTATGCCGAATACAGAACGTATTTGTTTGAAAAATTAAATGTGAATGTAGGAACGTATTTAAATTACAATTCAGATTATAAATGGCAGATTTATCCTGGAATTGATGCGAGTTATGAATTAACGGAGGAATTTAAAATTATTGGAAACATCGGCACAAGCCAAAGAATTCCGTCTTTTACAGATTTATATCTAAACCAGCGTCCGGGAAATATTGGAAATCCTGATCTTGATTCTGAAAATGCTTTTCAAAGTGAAGTAGGGTTTAAATTCAACAGAAAGAATTTGAATTTAAATGTGAATTATTTCTACAGAGAAATCAGCAATTATATCGATTGGACCCGTATGACTACAGCAGTGCCGTGGCAGAGTCAAAACTACGGGGATTTGATTACAAACGGAATCAATATGCGCGGCAGTTACAGAATTGATTTTTCTGCAGATTCTAAATTAAATTTCACTTTAGGTTATTCGTATTTAGATTCTAAATTTAAAGACACTCGTTCTGAGCCATTTTCTAAATATTTGATTTCTTCTTTGAAACATCAAATTACTAACACAATTGATTTCCAGCATAAAGATTTTTCAGTTTTGTTTGCCACTCGTTTTAATGAAAGAGTAACGGGAGCTTCTTACTGGATTAATGATTTTAGAGTAAGTCAGTCAGTTAAAAAATTTACATTTTTCGTAGATGCTCAAAACATTTTTAATACAACTTATTTTGAAGTTGGAGCATTTCCGCTGCCGTCAAGATGGTTTAGTGCAGGTGTAAAATTTGTGAGTTTTTAAATTATAAAGGTTAGTTATATAAAAAGGGAAGACGTTTAATGTCTTCCCTTTTTTGTTTACCATAATTTTTATTGTGAGAAGAAACGAAATATTCTCGGTTGAAAATCTTAAACCTTAAATATCAATTTCTTTTTATAGAAAATCCAAAGTATTACCGACCAGAAAACAGCGTATGAAAGCGCATAAGCTAATGATGCATTTAATGGATTTTCAAAACAAGGCGCAATTCCATGTTTGTAAATTAAAGTTAATACACTGATTTCTTCTCCGCCTGTTTCCGGATTTTGAACTTGAATAGAACCAAGAACCCTCGGTATTATTCCCGAAAAGAAAAACACAATCATAGGATTTACTCCCCAGATTAAAAACAGTTTAGCCCATTTTTTATAACCCTGAATGTCGATTATATAATACAATAAACTTAAACACAAAGTTGCGATTCCGGCAGTGTATAATACATAAGAACTAGTCCAAAGTGATTTATTGATTGGGAAAATGATATTCCAAAGCAAACCTCCAATTAATAAAATAACTCCTGTAACTGCTGTCTTTTTTAGAATTTCAGTTCTGTTTGTCTGTAAGTTCAATAACTGGCCAATATACATTCCAAGAATTCCGGTGCCAATAGCTGGTAGTGTACTTAAAATTCCTTCAGGATCCCAGGTTTTAGAAACGCTCCATAAATGTCCGTTTAAAACCAAGTTATCCAGCCATGCAGCAAGATTGGTTCCTTTATCAAAATTAGCCGGACCAAATCCCGGAACGGGAACAAAAGCCATTAAAAGATAATAAATAACTAAAATTGACGCCACGACCCAAAGCTGTGTTTTTAAATTTGTTTTTAGATATAGAATAGAAGCAAAGAAATAGACGATTGCAATTCGCTGTAAAACGCCCGGTATTCTGGTATCTTCAAAATGTTCCAAACCACTAAACGCTAAAGAAAGCAGTATAATAAAAATTCCAACCGCAAGAATGGTTTTTACTTTCATCGAAAAGTTACCTAAAAGGGCATAAGCGACTGCAAATGCAATAACCAGTCTTACTCCTAATAACGGAATTCCTTCGAGACCAAATAAATGGATTCTGCTGAAAACGCTCAAGAACAATCCTAAACAGAAAATTCGCAGTGAACGAACCAAAATTTTATTAAAAACCGCTCCGTCAAAATGTTTTACCGGCATTGCAAATGGTATTGCAGTTCCCATTATAAAAACAAAAAAAGGAAATACTAAATCAGTTGGTGTACAGCCGTGCCATTCGGCGTGTTCTAATGGCGGATATATTGAAGACCAGCTTCCGGGATTATTTACTATCGTCATCAATAAAATAGTAAATCCTCTAAATACATCCAGCGAGGTTAAACGTTCTTTTGTCATTGGGTTAATATTTTAGATGTTAGATTTTAGAATTTAGATTTTTTGAAGAAGAAAGAATAAAGAAGCAAGACTTTTGGCTTGAATTATTTTATTATTGCTTCCTGGATTATTTTTTGAATTTCTTCTCTGATTTTTCCTTTCGCTAATTTATTTTCATCATTGACTACTTCTGGATAGGTTCTGTTAGATAGAAATACATACACAATTTCAGTTTCGGGATCAACCCAGGCCATGTTTCCGGTGAATCCGGTGTGACCAAAACTAGATTCTGAAACACAGCCGCAGGTTGGTCCGTCTTTTCCAATTCTTTTATCAAAACCCAAACCTCTTAAAACGCCTTTGTCTTTGTAATAGCAGGTATTAAAAGCATCGAAAGTCTGCGGTGAAAAATACTCAATACCGCCATAATTTCCTTTTTGTAAAAACAACTGCATCATTTTAGCAACGTCCATCGCATTAGAAAAAATTCCGGCGTGGCCTGCAGCACCGCCTTCCATTGCTGCTGCCATATCATGAACATAACCCTGAATAGTCTGATGTCTAAAATAATTATCGATTTCAGTAGGAGCAATGCTGTTTTTTTCGAATTTATCCAGCGGATTGTAAAGCGTATAATTCATTCCCAGCGTGCTGTAGAAATTCTCTTTGCTTAAATCTTCCAGTTTTTTATGCGTTTTTCTTTCTAAATATTCTTTTAGAATGATGAAAGTAAAATCACTGTATTTGTATTCAATTTTAGGAGATACAGGACTATCGGCAATAATTTTCATAATCGTGTCGTGATAGTCATTTCGAATATAAAGATTGTCGGCTACTTTTGTAGTAAAGCCATTTTCGGCTGTTTTTCGATAGTATTTTTCAGAAGGATTAGTATTGCTGTCTAATGTTGCTTTGTAAAACGGAATCCATGCCTGAAGTCCTGCGTAATGGTTTAACAGGTCTTTAAAAATGATATTTTCTTTGTTTGTTTTAGCAAAAAAGGGCAGCATGTCTTTCAACTTGGTATCCAGCGTCACTTTGTTTTTATCATACAACTGCATCACATTTGGCAGTGTCGAAATCATTTTTGAAATTGAAGCTACATCATACAAATCAGTATTGGTCACTTTTCTTCCGTTATCGTAGGTTTGAGATCCGTATGATTTCTGGAAAATCACATTTCCTTTTCTGGCAACCAAAACCTGCATTCCCGGTGCCATTTTTCCGTCGATTGCTTTTTGCGCGACAGCATCAATTTTTGAAAGAATTGCAGGATTCATATTGACATTTTCAGGAGCGGTAAAAGCCAGACGATTTAGTTTTTCAGTCGTCAATCCGTCATTTACTTTGAAAGAATTATTAATCGAAACCGGCAGTTTTCCTTTGGCATCTATTGCTCCAAAAAGTAATTCGGCAGAAACAACCTGACTAATATCTGAATTTTGGTAAGAAACCACTAAACCTTCAATATCATCAAAATCAGTAATTGACAATAATGAATACGGTTTTGCAAAAACATCCAGAATTACTTTGTTGTGTTTGGCGATTTCTTTCAGCCAAAGCATTTCAGTTAATGTAAATTCTTGCTTTTCCCAAGGTTTGTTTACTTTATGGAAACTGATAATAACCTTGTCAAACTTTTTTAATTCCTTATTCAGACTGTCAAGATTGGTATCTTTAACCTCTGTGATTTCGGTATATTTTTTTAAGGTAGAAATAAAAGCGCTGTTTGTGTCGTCGCCTAATTTTATATAGGCAATTTTCTGATCCAGTTCTTTTATAGGAAGTATTTCCTTTTCATTCTTTAAAACGGTAACGGCATTTTCATACAATTGATAATGCAGCGCATCATTTTGCGGCGGATTAAGATCATTGTAAATGTTTGCCATATCAATAGGCTTGTAATGATTTAATCCGGCTTTGTATTTATAGTGCAGAATTTTTTTAACCGAATGTGCTAAACGTTCTTCGGTTATAATATTATTGTTATAAGCTTCTTCTAATTTTTGAACCGCAACCGGAACATTTTCAGGACACAGTAAAATGTCATTTCCAGCCAAAAGCACCGCAATTTCTAAATCGCCGGGACCTTTAAAATTTGCTGCTCCTTTCATGGCTAAACCATCGGTAAAAATTAAACCATCAAAGCCTAATTCTTTTTGAAGCAGATTGGTAACGACATTATAAGAAGCCGAAGACGGCAGATTTGGAATTGGTTCTAAACTTGGAATATTAAGGTGTGCTACCATTACAGAAACCAAACCTTCATCAAACATTCGTTTGTATGGATATAATTCGACCAAATCAAGACGTTCTTTAGAGAAATTAACGGTTGGTAAAGCATGATGCGAATCTGTTGCTGTATCGCCATGTCCGGGAAAATGTTTTCCGGTACAGAAAACGCCGTTCCCTTGTATTCCGTTCATTAACGCAATGGCTTTTTCGCTTACATTTACTTTGTCTTCGCCAAAAGAACGGTTTCCAATAATAGGGTTTTTAGGATTGGTATTGATGTCTAAAACAGGAGCAAAATTGAAGTGAACGCCAATTCGCTTGTTTTCATTGGCCATATTTCGGCCCACTTTTTCAATTAATTTTAAATCTTGAATTGCACCCAAAGTCATATTCCACGGATAGCGGTATGTAGAATCTAAACGCATGGCTAATCCCCATTCGGCATCAATTCCTACGAACAAAGGTACTTTTGCTTTTGACTGATATAAATTGGTCAATTTTGCCTGACGAACCGGACCGCCCTGAAAAAAGATAACGCTTCCTACTTTGTATTCTTCAATTAACTTTGAAACTTGATTGACATGAATGGAGTCTTTGTTTGAATAAGCCGAAACCATAAATAATTGGCCTACTTTTTCGCGAAGCGGCATTTTACTGTAAATGCTGTCAACCCAGGCCGTTTCTTTATCAGAATCTTTGAAAAAGGTTTTTTTCTCTGATTTATCTTCTTTGTAAACAATGGTATCTTTTAACGGAATGTCTTTTTTTGAATCTGTAACTGTGTTGTTTTTTTTGACAGCACAATTGGTGATTAAAAATAAAAATGAAGCACAAAGGCTGATCTTTATGATGTAATCTTTCATACTATTTTTTTTGAATCAATTGAAGTTTTGTTTTAAACGTCAATTGGCTGGGTAAATTATTTGCGTTTTTAAACCGATTAAAAACTTATTTTTTCGTGGCTTCGAGAACTTGTTATATATAATCCTAAATAGGTGATTAATCCGTTCAGTACAATTAACTCATTGTCAAAAACATATCCTGAAAATAATAGTTTCGAGTTTTCATTTATTAAATAGGTTAGGAAAGGAGCCAAGAGACAAATAAACGGTACTAACTTATCGTTTACATATCTTGATTTTTGGAACAATCCAAAAGCATATAACCCTAATAATGGACCGTAAGTATAAGAAGCAACTTTGAAAATCATTCCCACAACAGAACTGTCGTTGATGGTATTGAAAATAATAATGACAAAGAAAATTAATACCGAAAAACTGATGTGTACTAAATGTCTGGTTCTAACGGTATTTTTTTTGGTATTTTCACTTTTATCCATTCCTAAAAAGTCAACACAAAAAGAAGTTGTTAAAGCTGTTAATGCCGAATCTGTTGTGGCAAAAGTCGCCGCGATAATTCCCAGTAAAAACACAATGGCTGGAACTACTGCTAAATGATTTAAGGCAATTTCAGGAAAGAGTAAATCGGTTCTGGGTTTTCCTGTAACTAAATCAGTTGGAATAGCGATTCCGTTTTTATTAGCATAAATATATAATAGAGCTCCAACACTTAAAAAGAAAATATTAATAACTACAAAGATTCCTGTAAAAGTGAACATATTTTTTTGTGCTTCGCCAATGTTTTTACAGCTCAGGTTTTTTTGCATTAAATCCTGATCCAGACCTGTCATGGCGATGGTTACGAACATTCCGCCTAAAATTTGTTTTACAAAATGGAATTTGCTTCCGAAGAAATCATCAAAGAAAAATATTTTAGAATAGTTGCTGTTTTTTACTTCTTCAAATGCGCTGATGGCACTTAAATCCATACGGTCGCAGATGAAATAAATAGTAAGAAAAACTGATGTTACTAGAAAAAACGTTTGTAAAGTATCAGTAATAATAATCGTTTTTAATCCGCCTCTGTACGTATAAGAGAAAATAAGCAGTAAAGAGATTAATACTGTCAAGGCAAATGGAATATGAAAGTAATCGAATACAAAACGCTGCAATACAATTACAACAAGATAAAGCCTGAATGCTGAACTTATGGTTCTGCTGATTAAGAAAATAGAAGCGGCAGTTTTGTAACTGTAAAGCCCCATTCTTTGTTCAATATAACCATAAATTGAAGTCAGGTTCATTCGGTAATACAACGGCAGCAATAGTTTTGTGATTACAATAAAACCAAGAGCATTTCCTAAAACGAACTGAAAATATTTGAATTGTTCACCGCTTGGTGCGCCAACTTCTCCGGGAACGGATATAAAGGTTACTCCGGAAAGAGCAGTTCCAATCATTCCAAAAGCAACTAAATACCATTTGGAGTTTTTATTGGCTGTAAAAAAAGCATCATTTCCGCTGTCTTTTCTGCTCACTCTGTGTGAGATATAGAATAGGGTTCCGAAATAAACGATAATAAGGAGAAGAATGGTAGTTGGTGTCATTTTATAGTTTTGGTGGTTTTGGTTTTTTATAATTTATTCAAATAACGGATTTTAATTTGACCTGACAGATTGTTAATCGGTCAGGTCGCCGTTAAAAACTCAAAAAATGAAAATTCAGTTTTTGATTTGTATAAATCTATAAAAACGTATTGGATTAATTCATAAAAAAAACATTTAACACATAGGGACATAGGTTTTATATGTGTAAAGAATTTAAAAAGAAACATGTTTCTAACTCATAGCTGTCTCTGTGTGTTTAAATAAGTGAAACGCCTTTTTTATAGTGTTAGATCTATGTTGCTATGTGTTTAATTAAATACTGCAGTTTTTAGATTTCCTGATTTTTGTTTTGAGCTAATAAAACAGCTCTTACGCTTTTGTGTTTGTGCAGTAATTCTTCGGCTAAATCATATTCAATGTTTAGTTCTTCCATAATCATTTTAATGCCTCGCTTTACCAGTTTTTCGTTAGACAGCTGCATATCGACCATTTTGTTGCCTTTTACTTTCCCCAGTTTTATCATTACCGAAGTAGAAATCATGTTTAAAGTCAGTTTTTGAGCCGTTCCAGCTTTCATTCTTGTACTTCCTGTTAAGAATTCCGGTCCTACAATTAATTCAATCGGATAATCAGCTTCCTGAGCAATAAGTCCGTTGCTGATGCAGGAAATACTTCCTGTTTTAATATTGTGTTCTTTCGCTTTTTTCAAAGCTCCCAAAACATACGGCGTGTTTCCAGAAGCGGCAATTCCAATAATCATATCCAGACTTGAAATTTCAAACTTGGCTAAATCCTTCCATGCCTGTTCTGTATCATCTTCAGCATTTTCAACTGCTTTGCGTATGGCGGTGTCACCTCCGGCAATGATTCCGATTATCATATCATGCGGTACGCCAAAAGTAGGCGGACATTCTGATGCATCTAAAATACCAATACGTCCCGAAGTTCCGGCTCCAATATAAAATAATCGGCCTCCAAGCTGCATTTTTTTTACGATCGCTTTAACCAGTTTTTCAATTTTTGGAATTTGTTCTTCAATAATATGGGGTACTTTTTTGTCTTCTGTGTTGATGTTAGTAAGAAGTTCTTTCACGCTCATTTGATCCAAGTCTTTGTACAAAGATTCTTGTTCAGTTTCAGGATTTTTATTTTTCATTTTTCTTTTCTTTTTTGATTTTGAAACAGCAGATTTTGATATTTATGATTTCGATATTTTGTATGAGGTTCCTCTACTTTTGTGTAAAGTAGTCGGTTTGTAATGATTTGGGGAGATTTTAAAAGCTGTGCTTAATAGAGCAGATAAGGTTTTCTCATGATTAGAAAAGCTTCCAGGTCTTTTTTCCAGCCTGCGCGAATGTCTTTTTCTGAAACTCCCGATTCAATTTGCTGCTGCAGTTTTTTGGTTCCGGCAAGTTTGGTAAAAAAAGCATTAAAAAATTTCGTTTTATCGCTGGTATTTTGATAGGCTTTAATGAGCCATTTTAATTCTAATTGGGTTAGTTTAGGATAAGAGGTTAAATCTTCGCCAAAACATTCTTTTCCATTATAAAGAGGATCTTTAGCACCAAAATTTGGTTTTGGCGTAAAGCTGAAATTGGTTTTTGTTAAGTAAGGTGAACCGTAAATTTGAAATTGTTTTTCAGTGCCGCGTCCCATGCTTACATTCGTTCCTTCAAAAAGACACAAACTTGCATATAAATTTATGGATTGATCGTTTGGAAGGTTTGGAGATGGTTTTACCAATAAACTATATGGCATTGTTCGTTTGTAATTCACACACGGAATTACTGTCAGTTTACATTGCGCACCATTTTTCAGCCATTTTTGGCCGTTTACCATTTGTGCATATTCGCCAATCGTCATTCCGTGAAGTACCGGAATAGGGTGCATGCCTACAAAACTGGTAAATTCTTTTTCTAAAAGCGGACCGTCAACAATACTTCCGTTTGGATTTGGGCGGTCCAGAATTATAAGCGGTACATTGTTTTCGGCGCAGGCTTCCATTACATAATGCAAAGAAGAAATATAAGTGTAAAAACGGGCGCCGACATCCTGTAAATCGAAAATCATAATATCGATTCCGGCTAACTGTTCAGGTTTTGGTTTTTTATTATCTCCATAAAGAGAAATGATAGATAAACCGGTTTTAGGATCTTTTCCGTCAACAATATGTTCACCTGCATCGGCAGTTCCTCTAAATCCGTGTTCAGGAGCAAAAATGGTTTGTACTGCAATTTTTTTCTCTAATAAAAAATCTACCAAATGGGTTTTGTCAGACAAAATTCCGGTTTGATTGGTTACAATTCCTATTTTTTTATTCTTTAAAAGCGGTAAATATTTCTCGTAATTATCAGCTCCGGTTTTTATTGCGGGCGGATTTGTTTCTGATGTGTTATTTTTTGCAACTGCTGAAAACGAATTAGAATAAGAAGATGTAAATATGAAAGAAGTTACAATAAGAACACTTTTTGCTATGAATTTTATCATTTTTATTACAGTTATAGTTAAGACAAAAATTGACTAAATAAAATTAGATTATTATTTGATTGCTTTTGATGTTTTTTGATTGTTGTCGTGTGGTTTGTAGAAAATAAATATCTGATTTTGGTCAGATTGTAATTTTATTAATTTGTTTTGTCTCAACTGGTGTTGAAAAAAGATTTTTAAATACTGCCTCCGGTAAGTTTAATTTCCGGAGGCAGTTTTAATATTGGGAGGGGCAAAATGTTATTATGAATTTCGAATTACCAGCCTGGGTTTTGTTTTAACTCTACACCCTGAGCTTTGTATAAGTCGATATCGTTCGTAGGGATATTCATTAAATAATGCTTTGGTTCAAAAGTTCTGGTGCTGACAGGATAAATTTTTACGTATCCGTTTGCATCTACCACAGTTTGTGATCCAACAGGAGTTCCAATTCTTGCTCCTAAGTTTACATCAGGGTTTTTATTAGTATCTAAATAATCACCTTTTTTCCAACGGTAAATATCAGCTTGTCTTAAAGTTGTCCAGCTCATGAATTCGATTTGACGCTCACGACGAACTTCCCAGATTAATGGATTTACAACACCTGTAAGCTGCTCTAAAGAAGAAGTTCTTCTTGGGTCGTTAATTTGCACACCGCCGGCAGAAGCATTTACTCCGTCTGTAGTTAAAGGTGCAATTCCGGCACGAGTACGTACTTTATTGATAGACAAATCAAGATCTGAGTTTGTAGCTGTTCCTAATTCGGCACAAGCCTCAGCATAATTTAAATATACTTCGCTTAAGGTAAATAATGGTGCATCAGTATAGTTACGTCCTCCTGTTGTAACATCAGGACCAGTTGTTGCCGGATTGTTGTACAATTCGAATACATATCCAGACATTGAAACTAAAGCTGTTGTGCCAAAAGGTTTTCCTTTGTAGCCATAATTTGCAGGATTTACAGTTTTACCAAAACGCGGATCTCTGTTAGCAAATGTTTTTGCAGCAGTATCATCTCCTGTAAACTGGCTGTTTCCAGTCTGCTGAATTGGTAATCCGTTTGTTGTTACATAGCTGTCTGCAGCCCATTTTGTTAAACCGTACTGAATAGTTGAGGTATTAGTATAGTTTTGAAGAGAATGCATTAATACGTTTGTTAAGTAACGCTTAGCCAATATCACTTCTGTATTTCCAAGTAATTCAACTGAGTTATAAAGTCCTTTCCAGTCAGCATTTAATTTATATGAAGGATTATTCATAATCGCTAACGAAGCTGTTTTTGCTTTGTTAAGATAAACACTTCCATCTTGTCCCAAATGATATTTTCTATATGTTCCTTCATACAGGCAGGCGTTGCTTAAAGCAGCATAAGCAGTGTATTTGTTAACAGTAACGTTTTTATCATCTGCGGCAAGCATTAAGTCTGCTGCTTCTTGTAATTCAGCAATTACTTTATCCATAATTTCAGCTCTTGGTTTTGCGGGAGCATATACTTCTGCATCTGCCTGAGCTAAAAATTTATCTGTGTAAGGAACATCACCAAATTTTTGCACTAAGCGGAAATAGGTGTAAGCTCTAAAGAATTTAGCAACTCCAATATAGTGGTTCTTTTTTTCCTGAGCCATTGGCACCGTAGGGATTTTATCCAGCATCAAGTTACAACGGCGGATAAGCGTGTAGTACTTGTTCCATGAATAAACATTCGTAGTGGCGGCTGTAACCGGCATTTGATAGAATGTAAAGGCAGACAAGTTATCATCTACTCTGTAATCACTTCCATGATAATAGAAAAAAGAAAGCCCGATTGTTGTTCCGTTACCATAACCGTAAAAAGTATCATAGTTTACCCACGAAAATGTTTTTACGTTGTCTTCTGACTGCCAAAAGTTATCGTTTGTAAATTTATCTGCAGGATCATCTGTAAGATAATCTGAACAGCTTACTGCGGTCATTGATGTTGCAGCAACAGCAAATAGAAGCAGAAATCTTGATTTTATATTTGATTTTTTCATTTTAAAAGTTTTGTATTGTTAGGATTAGAAAGAAAGCTCAACACCAAAAGATACTGTTTTGGTATAAGGATAAGCTCTTCCCCAGAAAACTTCTGTTTCATCAATTTCAGGGTCAACAGGAAGACGTTTGTCAGCCCAAGTCACTAAATTTTCACCCGAAGCATAAATTCTCACTTTCTCTAAACGTGCTCTTTGTACAAGTTCTTTTGGAAGTGAATATCCAAGAGTAACATTTTTTAGACGCAAATAAGACATGTTTAATAAATATCTTGTTGAAGTAACAAAGTTGTTTGAACCCGAAGTACCTGAACCAAGTGTATTGGCTTCGTTTCCATAATATGGATTTGGCCAGTAAGCATCAGTGTTTTCTGGCGTCCAGTAATCAGCCTGGTTTGCATACATTTGCTGTGGTGCACGGAAGAAAGGCAGTACAGCATCTGAAGCCGCCCAGTAATCACGTTTTCCAACTCCCTGGAAGAAACCAGAAACATCAAATCCGCGGTATTTTCCACCTAAAGTAATACCGTATTTGTAACGCGGCGTTGTATTACCAATTTTTTTCAAATCTCCGTGATCGTCTGCAGTTCCTGCACCACGGCTTATAACTCCGTCGCCGTCAAGATCTAAATAATGAACATCTCCTGCTCCGTATTTAAAGTTACCCACCATTGTTTTAGAGTAATCAACACCATTTACTGTTTTACCATTATTCGTAATTACGTCATCAGCCTGAAGAAGTCTGTCGCTGGTTAATCCCCAGATCTGTCCAATTTCGTAACCATCATAATAAGGATATGTAGTTGGTGTAACTAAACCTAATAGTTTAGAAGTATTGTTCCATTTAGTAATTACAGATTTGTAATCAGATAAAGCTACATCAACAAATACAGAAGCCGTTTCGCTTAATTGTTTGTTGAAGTTCAAAGACAATTCCCAGCCTTTGGTTCTCATGTTTCCAGAGTTAGTTTGAGCAGCACTTTGACCAAATGAACCCGGAAGTGTTATACCAGGAGCAAGCATTCCTTTTGTATCACGCTGGTACCAGTCGAAAGAAGCCCCTAACATGTCAAATATTTTAATATCGATACCTACATCTTTAGTATATACTTTTTCCCAAGTTAAAGCAGGGTCAACGTTTGTTGGCAATCCTGTAGAAGGAGGAAGTGTAGAACCGCTGTTTACCCATGAAGGATTCGTTGAATTTAATATCGATAAAAACGCATTGTTTCCTACGTTTTGGTTTCCAATTGATCCAATAGAAGCACGAAGTTTAAGGTCGTTTAGCCAGCTGCGTGTACCTTCCATGAATTTTTCATTCACAATTTTATATCCTACAGAAGCAGAAGGGAAGAATCCCCATTGTTCGTTAGTAGGGAATTTTGAAGAACCATCGTAACGGGCATTTAATTCTAATAAATAAATTCCGTTATAATCATAATTTAAACGAGCAAAGAAACCTGCAATTGAATACGTTGTTTCTGCTGGATTAAGAGAGGTATTTGCAGAACCAGAAACAAATTGTTCTCCTACTGCAAGATTAAATTCTGGTTTTGTTTTGTCTAAAAGTGTATTTCTTCTTGCATAATTACGAGAGAAATCCTGCCATTCTGAGTTAAAACCTCCTAAAACTTTAAAGTTGTGACCGCCTAATTGTTTTTTATAGTTACCATAAATGTTTACCACATTTGTAGTTGACTCAGATTTTGACTGTGCTACATAATCATTTCCTGCTTCAAGAGTTGCAGGTGTAGCAGTCTGAATTGTAGTTGCATCATAAGGCATAGCAGACCAGCTGTCCCAAGCCAGGAATTTACCGCCATTTTGCTTTCTGTTATAAAATTCATACATTACTTTTACTTCGGCTATAACATTAAAATCTTTAGTAATATCTGCTGTAAATTTAGCACTCAGCCTGTTATTACGTTTGATGTTTTCGTTTCTTGATGCATTAGATATATATCCTCCCGCAGTACGGAAATTATATCCTCTATACGTTCCGAAGTTTGGAAAATACTGCCCCCAGCGAAGTGCATAACCAAAATAACCTCCATAACTGGTATCATCTGTACCAGAACCGCCATAGTAGTTAAACGGCTGATCGTAAGTACTGTTAATTGTCATTACTTTGAAGTCTCCCGTTAACCAGTCGGCTAATTTTGTAGTAAAGCCTAAGTTAATATTGGTTCTTTGTCTTTGTTCCTGATTTACTCTTAACATACCCTCTTGGTTAGTAAGGGCAATAGAAGCGAAGAAAGAACTTTTTTCTCCTAAATTACCTTGTGCAGATAAGTTATGTGTTGTTTGCAGAGCATTGCTTGCATATAGTTCTTTATTAGCATCCCAAACTCTGTAGAAATAAGGTGTACCATTTTTAATCTCCCAGTCTTCACCATAAACCATTTCATTGCTGGTACGATTATTTGCATATTTTTCTTTCCAGTTTTTAATTCCGGCTAATAAAGTATTGTAGTTTGCACCAAAAATTTCCGGTACAGCACCATCAGTACGAGTACCTGCAGCAATTAACCCCGGAATTTCTTCTGTTGGATCTAAGAATTTTAAAGTAGAAATTGGGTTTGTAAAAGCAGTATTAGCAGAATAAGAAAATCTCACTTTTCCCTCGCCTGTTTTCCCTCCTTTAGTCGTAATAAGAACCACACCAAAAGCAGCACGAGCTCCATAAATAGAAGCTGAAGCAGCATCTTTAAGTACAGACATTGTGGCAATGTCATTTGGATTAATAAGCGATAAATCTGTCGGTACTCCGTCAACCAATATTAAAGGAGCATCAGAACCATTAATTGTTCCGGCTCCACGTATGTTAATAGTAGCCGTACGATTCATATTTCCAGAGTTAAAACTAACATTTACACCCGGTGTTGTTCCTTGCAGAGCTTTGCTTACATCTGTAAGCGGTCTGCTTCCAATTGTTTTAGCTACATCAATTGAAGCAACAGCTCCGGTTAAATTTGTTTTCTTTTGAGAAGCAAATCCCATGACTACAACTTCGTCTAGTTTTGAAGTACTTTCAGAAAGCGCAACATTAATTTTTTGTTGTCCTTCTACTTTAACTACAGAGGTTTCAAAACCCATATAGCTAAAAACAAGGCTTCGTCCTGGCGCGACGCTGATACTGTAGTTTCCATCAAAATCGGTGGTTGTGCCATTTGATGTTCCCTGAATCAGTACAGTAACTCCGGGAATTGGAATTCCGTCTGCTTTGCCTTTTACATTTCCAGTAATTGTTTTTGTCTGCCCAAATGTTGTTTGAATGAACAAAACCAACAATGAAATAAGAAATAATTTTTTCATGATTATTTGGTTTTTTTAATGGTTGTTGAGCAAATATATTTATTTATTGCATACAAATGCAGTTTTTTACAAAATATTTCAAAAATTAACTTAAATAACGCAAAATAACGCAGATTTTATATGTTAATTTTTTCTGCTTTTACTTTTAAACTTAAAAAACGCAAACTATTGCAGTTTCTGGTTAATCCTACGCTTTCAATAGAATTATTTGATATATTTGTCCTGAATTTTAACTTTTTAAAAAATGCTGAAAGCCGAAAGACATAAATATATAATGACTAAGCTTGTTGAAGAACAGAAAGTTGTCACAACTGATTTAGCTTTGGCTCTGGATTTGTCTGAAGATACCATTAGAAGGGATTTAAACGAACTTGACAGTAAGAAACTACTGGAAAAGGTCTATGGCGGAGCAGTGCAGGTTAAAGAAAAATCTGCAGATGTTTTTGATATTCATATTTCTGGTGAAGAAGAAAAAAAGCAGATCGTCACAAAAGCATTGTCGTTACTTCATGACGACCAGGTTATTATAATGAGCGGAGGAAGTACAAATTTGGTATTTGCAAAACTTATTCCATCAGATTTAAAAGCTACAATATATACGTATAGTCTTCCAATCGCTATGCAGCTGTCTCAGCATCCTAATATAGATTTAATATTTATTGGCGGGAAAATGCAGAAAAACGCAATGGTTACAATTGGTATGGATGTAATTCAGGTTGTGTCAAAAATTAAGGCCGATATTTGTTTTATAGGAGCGAGCAGTATTAATATAAAACAAGGACTTACAGAAGTTGGTTATGAAGTTTCAATGGTTAAAAAAGCAATGATAGAAGCTTCTGATAAGGTTGTGTCGATGTTTTCTTCTAATAAATTAAATACCAAAATGCCGCATGTTGTCTGCGATTTAAATCAATTAGATACTATAGTTACCAATCTGTAACCAGAAGATATAAGACTGGAAGAATATAGGAAATCTGGCGTATTTATACTGTAGTTTAAAAACTAAGTCAAACTTTTCTGCGTTTTTTTGCGTTATTTGAATTTAATTTTGTTAAATAACGCAAAATAATGTATTTGTTATCTTTTTTGTATATATATTTGTTAAAACTAATTTTAACTACAACAGATATATTATGAAAACCACTACTTCTTTGGCTTACGATATTCCGGGAAAATTTGAAGAAACACGATTTGAAAAAAATCATAATGTAATCTTTGAAAACTCTGCCGAAGCTTCAAAAAATGTCGCTCAAGAAATAGCTGAATTAATACGTTTAAAACAAACTAACAACGAATCATGTGTACTTGGCCTTGCAACAGGCTCTTCACCAATTAAAGTATACGAAGAACTGGTTCGAATGCATAAAGAAGAAGGTCTTAGCTTTAGTAACGTAATTACTTTTAATTTGGATGAATATTATCCAATGAATAAAGAAAACCGTCAAAGCTATCATTATTTCATGCATCAGCATCTTTTTAATCATATTGATATTAAACCTGAAAATGTAAATATTCCCGACGGAACAATTGCTTTAGAACAATTAAATCAATACTGCATTGATTATGAATTGAAAATTAAACAAGCAGGCGGACTTGATTTTCAATTGCTTGGAATTGGGCGTACAGGACACGTTGGTTTCAATGAGCCTGGATCACACATTAATTCAGGAACCAGAATTATTACTCTGGATCATATTACAAGAGTAGATGCTTCATCTGACTTTAACGGAATTGACAACGTTCCAAAAAGAGCCATCACGATGGGAGTTTCTACCATTATGAGATCAAAAAGAATTGTATTAATGGCGTGGGGACAAAACAAAGCGTCTATTATAAAGAGAACCATTCAGGGCGAAATAAGTTCTGATGTTCCTGCAACGTTTTTACAAAATCATCCAAACGCTACTTTCGTTTTAGACCAATCAGCAGCATCAGAATTGACACGCTTTAAAACACCTTGGCTGGTTGGAGAATGTATCTGGACAGAAGAATTAAAGAGCAAAGCAATCGTTTGGCTTTGTAAAAAAACAAAACAATCTATTTTAAAACTGACAGATCGTGATTACAACAATAACGGAATGTCTGATTTATTAGCACATGGCAGTTCTGCCTACGATTTGAATATAAATATGTTCAATATTTTGCAGCATACTATTACAGGCTGGCCGGGAGGAAAACCAAACACAGATGATTCACACCGTCCGGAAAGAGCCAATCCTGCCAAAAAACGAGTAATCCTGTTTAGTCCGCATCCAGATGATGACGTGATTTCGATGGGAGGAACTTTTTCAAAATTGATAAAACAAGGCCACGATGTACATGTTGTGTATCAAACCTCCGGAAATATTGCCGTTACAGATGATGAGGCATTGAAATTTGCAGAAGTATGCAACGATTTTGTTGGTGCAGATCTTCCAAAAGACATTAACTTCAAATCAGTGATTGAATTTTTGAATAACAAATCAGAAAATCAGATTGATTCTCTTGAAGTTCGAAAACTAAAAGGATTAATCAGAAGAAGAGAGTCTTACGCAGCAACAAGATACATTGGACTAAAAGATGAAAATACACACTTTTTGGATCTTCCGTTTTATGAAACCGGACAGGTTAAAAAGAATCCGCTGGGTCAGGAAGACATCGAAATTGTAAAAGAAATCATTGCCAGAATAAAACCGCATCAGGTTTTTGCAGCAGGAGATTTGGCTGATCCGCATGGAACACATGAAGTATGTCTGAATGCGATTTTTGCAGCCATGAAAGAATTGAAACCAGAAAAATACATGGACGACTGCTGGTTATGGTTATACAGAGGTGCATGGCACGAATGGGATATCCACGAAATTGATATGGCAGTGCCGCTTTCTCCATCTGAAGTATTGTTGAAACGCCACGCCATTTTGTATCATCAATCTCAAAAAGACAGAGTAATGTTCCAGGGAAATGATTCTAGAGAATTCTGGGTTAGAGCCGAAGACCGAAATAAAAATACTGCAATTCTGTATGATGAATTAGGATTGGCAGAATATGAAGCTATTGAAGCTTTTAAACGTTTTGATTATTAGTAATTAATAAAAAAAATCATTTAATACATAGAAACATAGATTTTATTGTGTGTAAAAGAATATAAAAAGAAACATGTTTCTAACACATAGTTCTCTATGCTTTTTTTAATAAGTGAAACGCCTTTTTTGAAGAGTTAATCTATGTTTCTATGTGTTGAAATTAATTACATCAAATGGTTAACACAATCAAAATAAACTTTTAAAATTACCAACCAAAAGCAATAAACCAAATAAATGCCCAATTCTCTCCAATTACAACAATTATCTGATTCCTTAGAAGGAACGCTTTTTTATGATGAACTTCATAAAAAACTGTATGCCACAGATGCTTCTGCTTACAGAATTATTCCGCAAGCTGTTGCCATTCCTAAAACCGAAGAAGATATTGTAAAAATCATTCGTTTTGCCTCAGAAAACAAAATTTCAATAACGCCCAGAACGGCTGGAACTTCTCTGGCAGGACAAACAATTGGAAACGGAATTATTGTAGACGTTTCGAAACATTTTACCAAAATTGTTGCTTTTGATGCCGAAAAGAAAACCATTACCGTACAGCCCGGAGTAATTAGAGATGAACTGAATTTATTTTTAAAGCCACACGGATTGTTTTTTAGTCCGACTACTTCAACCACAAATAGATGTATGATTGGAGGAATGGTGGGAAATAATTCATCTGGAACAACTTCAATACGTTACGGTGTTACGCGAGATAAAATTGTAGAGATAAAAGCGGTTTTGAGCGATGGTAGTCTTGCCGTTTTTAAAGATTTAACTTCGGATGAATTTATTGAGAAGACAAAAGGTAATTCTTTAGAGAATAAAATTTATAAAACGATTTACGAGGAACTTTCGAATAAAGAAAATCAGGAAGAAATTACGAGAGAATTTCCAAAACCTGAAATTCACAGACGAAACACAGGTTACGCGATTGATGCCTTATTAAAATCAGAACTGTTTTCGGGAACAGAAGATACCATCAATTTAGGAAAATTACTTTGCGGAAGTGAAGGAACTTTGGCATTTACAACCGAAATTACCTTGAAAGTAGACGATTTACCGCCAACAAATAATATCATGGTTGTGGCGCATTTTCATACTATTCAGGAAAGTCTTGAAGCCGTTGTTGTAGCAATGAAACATCATTTGTACACTTGCGAAATGATGGATGATACGATTTTAGATTGTACCAAAACCAATAGGGAACAAGCAAAAAACCGATTTTTTATTGTGGGAGAACCAAAAGCAGTTATCATGCTTGAAGTAGGATCGCATAGCAGCATGGAAGATGCAGAATTACAGGCTGATGCTTTGATTAAGGATCTTCAGGATAATAATTTTGGATATGCATTGCCTAAAATTTACGGTTCCGATATTGATAAAGTAAATGAGGTTCGAAAAGCAGGTTTGGGACTTTTAGGAAGTATTGTAGGCGATGATAAAGCGGCCGATTCTATTGAAGATACAGCAGTTGAACTCAGTGATCTCCCAAATTATATTGCCGACTTTGCTGCAATGATGGAAAGACACGGACAAAGTGCCATTTATTATGCACATGCCGGAGCAGGAGAATTGCATTTGCGCCCGAAGATAAATTTAAAAACAAAAGAAGGTTTACACCAGTTTAGAAATATTTCTACAGAAGTAGCCCATTTGGTGAAAAAATACAAAGGTTCATTAAGCGGTGAACACGGTGATGGAATTTTACGCGGAGAGTTTCTGCCTTTTATGATTGGTGATAAAAACTACGAACTGCTCAAACGAATAAAAAAAGCATTTGATCCTAACACTATTTTGAATGTTGGGAAAATTGTAAATGCTTCAAAAATGGATGAAAATCTTCGTTTTGAAGCGGGAAGAGTTGAGCCGGACATTAAAACAATTCAGGATTTCTCAGACAGTTTGGGAATTTTGCGTGCTGCCGAAAAGTGTAACGGTTCTGGCGACTGCCGAAAACTGCCATCAGCAGGAGGAACTTTATGTCCGAGTTACCGCGCCACCCGAAATGAAAAAGATACCACTCGCGCCAGAGCCAATGCGCTGAGAGAATATCTGACCAATTCTGAAAAAGAAAATAAATTCGACCACCAAGAATTATATAAAGTATTTGAGTTGTGCGTAAGCTGTAAAGCCTGTGCCAGCGAATGCCCAAGTAATGTTGATGTGGCAACTTTAAAAGCAGAATTTTTATACCAATACCAAAAAGCAAACGGATTTTCTGTCCGCAATAAAATATTTGCTTTCAATTCCAAACTAAATAAGTTTGGAAGCATTGCACCATCGATGACCAATTTTGTTGCCAATCTGCCTTTGGTAAAAAAAAGCATGGGAATTGCTCCAAAAAGACAACTACCGCTTTTAGCGCCAAAAACCTTTAAGAAATGGTACGAAAAAAATAAAAAGTCGGCAGAAAACAATTCTTTTAAAAACGGAAAAGTATATCTTTTTTGTGATGAGTTTACCAATTATTATGATGTTTCAGTTGGTATTGATGCGTATGAATTGTTGACCGCTTTAGGTTACGAAGTCATTGTTACAGATCATGAAGAAAGCGGAAGAGCTTTTCTGTCAAAAGGTTTCTTGGAAGAAGCACAGGAAATTGCCAATAAGAATGTGACTATTTTCAAAGATTTAATTTCTGAAAATATACCTTTAATTGGGATTGAGCCATCGGCTATATTGACTTTTAGGGATGAATATCTTCGATTGGCAAAAGATAAAGAAGGTGCCGAAAAACTGTCTAAAAAAACTTTTACCGTTGAGGAATTTTTCAAAAGAGAAATTACAGCTGGGAAAATTCATTCCGGGCAATTTTCGGATACCGCAAAAACAATAAAGATTCACGGACATTGCCATCAAAAATCATTAAGCACCGTTGAAGCTTCGTTTGCTATGTTGAATTTACCAAAAAACAGCACCGTTACAATTTACAATTCGGGCTGCTGTGGTATGGCAGGATCTTTTGGTTATGAAAAAGAGCATTACGAAATTAGTATGCAGATGGGAGAAGATACTTTGTTTCCAAAAATTCGGGCAACGGAACCTGAAACCGCAATTGCAGCGGCCGGAACCAGCTGCCGACATCAGATTTTTGACGGTACAAACAGAAAAGCAATGCATCCCGTAACAATTTTAAGAGATTGTTTGAAATAAATTTCCGAATTTTAAATGAAACTTAATTTTCTTTTTACCATTAAGAGATTAAGAAATTTAAGCTAAGCTTTATGAACTTAATTTCTTAATGGTAAAAGCAAGGAATTTATTTTGACATAATCACTAAAACAAGATTTTATGAAAAAAGCAATCTGCACTTTACTTCTGGCATTCGTATTTTTTTCTGCAAAAGCAGCAAAAATTGACACAATTCAGGTTTTTAGTCCTTCAATGAATAAGAACATAAAAACCTCAGTAATAGTTCCCGATAATTATAAAAAAAGCAAAGATAGATTTCCGGTAGTGTATCTTCTTCATGGTTACAGCGGCAATTACGGAAGCTGGGCAAAAGATTTTAAAGATCTGGCAAAACAAGTTGATCAATACGGTTTTATAGCAATTGGCGTTGACGGAAATTATTCAAGCTGGTATTTTGACAGCCCGATAGATCCAAGTTTTAAATATGAAACTTATGTAATAAATGAATTAGTTCCTTTTATAGATAAAAATTACAAAACTATTTCCAACCGCGATGGCAGAGCCATAACAGGTTTAAGCATGGGCGGACACGGAGCATTGTATTTATCATTTAAACATCAGGATGTATTTGGTGCGGCAGGAAGTATGAGCGGAGGAGTCGATTTTCGTCCGTTTCCAAACAATTGGGATATTAAAAAACGTTTGGGTTCTATAACAGAATTTCCTGAAAACTGGGATAAAAATACCGTTACCAATCTGCTTGATCTGGTAAAAGACAACAAGTTAAAAATGATTATAGACTGCGGTGTTGGTGATTTTTTTATGGAAGTAAACAGACAGCTTCATCAAAAAATGCTGACATTAAAAATAAACCATGATTATATCGAACGTCCGGGAGAACATAATCTGGCTTATTGGGAAAATTCATTAAAGTTTCAATTACTGTTCTTTGATAATTTTTTCAAAGAGAAAAAGAAATAAAAGTTATGTGCTGCGATACGATTAAGCAGCATATAAAATTAGGTTGGTTACCTATCCTAACAGGTTTTTAAAACCTGTTAGGAACTTTTTAACCGCCTCAATATATTTTAGCCGCAGATTAAAGGATTGAAATGATTTTTTATCATGATGGGAAAATAGCAAGAGATTAAAAAAATACAGCTTTAAAAACATTGCGAACCCTGCGTAAACCTTTGCGTTCTTTGCGGTTAAATTTTAAGCCACAAATAAATAACATACTAACTAACCAAAAATAGTAACTTATGAAAAGCCTAAAAATTTTAATTCTAATACTGCTGTTTCAAACGAAACTTTTCAGTCAGGAATCACCAAAAAGAGAAATGCGTGCAGCATGGATTTCTACAGTAGACAATATTGACTGGCCTTCTAAACCAGGATTATCAGACAAGCAGATGAAATCTGAAATGATTGCCATTTTAGATAATTTACGATCTAATAACCTAAACACAGTAATTTTTCAAATCCGCCCAACTGCCGATGCATATTACAAATCGACAAAAGAGCCTGCTTCACATTGGATAACGGGAACTCAGGGCGTTGCTCCGGGATTTGATCCGCTGCAAATGATGATTGACGAAGCCGGAAAAAGAGGAATGAACGTTCATGTCTGGCTCAATCCATATCGAGTGCAAAAAGATACCGTAAAAGATGTATTGACCAAAACGCATTTGTATTTCAAGAAACCAGAATTATTTCTGACCTACGGAAAATCAAGATATTTTAATCCGGGATATAAAGAAACCAGAGATTTCGTTTCGTCTGTAGTAGGCGAAATAGTTCGAAATTATGATATCCAGGCCGTTCACATGGACGATTATTTTTATCCGTATAAAATCGCCGGACAGGAATTTCCGGATGAAAAAGCATTTGCCAAAGAACCGCGCCAGTTTAAAGACAAAGACGATTGGCGAAGAGACAATGTCGATTTAATTATCAAGCAAATCAGAGATACCATAATTGCTAATAAACCAGAGGTTGAATTCGGAATTTCGCCTTTTGGCGTTTGGCGCAATATTGCAAAAGATTCAGACGGATCAAATACGGTGGCGGGTGCAACCAATTATGATGATTTGTATGCCAATATTTTAAAATGGCAGAAAGAAAACTGGATCGATTATGTTACACCGCAATTGTACTGGCACATTGGTTTTGACAGAGCTAATTTTGAAGTTTTGGCAAAATGGTGGGCAGCACACAAATACGGAACCAATGTTTATGTAGGCCACGGCGATTATAAAATTTCGAATACCGCCAAAGAACCAGAGTGGAGAAGTCCGGATCAAATTGTAAAGCAGATTGAAATGATTCGAAAACTGCCTCAAATAGACGGTTCGATGCATTTTACAGCTTCAACTTTTCTTAAAAAAGGCGATACGCTTCGAAATCCGCTTATTCAAAAACCATATAAGTATATCGCATTAACGCCAGAGGCAAACAGAATTACAAGAATAAAACCACAAGTACCTTCAAGTGCTGTGATTGCTAAAAAAGGAGATAAAGCTCTTTTGAGCTGGAAACCAGAATCAGATGATAAGAAATTTGTAATTTATAAATTCCCAAAAGGAAAAATAACCGATTTTTCGAATCCGGCGAATATTTATTACGTAACAACCGCTTCAAAATTAGAAGTTCCAAATGCTGATTTGGAGAATTATATCTACGCCGTTTCCGCTTTAAGTCAGACCCAGACAGAAAGCGCTCCAATAGAATTTTCAATAAAATAAAAAATAAAAGCCATGAAAAGAAGTGTATTGCTGATAGCCATTTTTCTGAGTTCTTTAAGTACCATACAAGCACAGAAACTAGATATAATTCCTAAACCCGTAAAAGTTGAACAAAATGAAGGCGTATTTATTATTCCGTCATCAGTACAAATTATTGTAGACAAAAAAGCAGAAAAAAGTGCTGAATATATTAAGAGTTCTTTTTCGAAATACACAGGGATTAACGCAATCGTTTCTATTGGAAATAAACACAAAAAAAATACCATAGCATTTTTGGTCGATGAAAAAATGAACCTTCCTAATGATGGTTATAAATTGAATATCAACAAAAAAGGAATTTTAGTAAAAGGGAAATCTGCAAACGGAGTTTTAAACGGTCTGCAGACTTTATTGCAAATTTCTTCTGCAAAAGACATTAAAAAAGGAAATATCCCATTTGTAAAAATAGAAGATTATCCTCGTTTTGAATGGCGCGGTATGATGCTCGACTGTTCAAGACAGTTTTTTGATAAACAAACCGTTAAAAATTATATTGACTGGCTGGCGGCGCACAAAATGAATGTTTTTCACTGGCATTTAACCGATGATAACGGCTGGAGAATTGAAATCAAATCGATGCCTGATTTAACTTTAAAAGGTGCCTGGAGAGGTCCGGGAGAAGTTTTACTGCCATCTTATGGTTCAGGAGACAAACGTTACGGAGGTTTTTATACGCAGGAACATATCAAAGAAGTAGTGGCGTATGCTGCTAATCGCGGCATATCAGTTATGCCCGAAATTGAAATTCCGGGGCATTCGCGTGCCGTAACCGCTTCGTATCCGGAAGTGGGCTGTGCGATAACACAGGAACTTAAAAGTGTTCAGGGTGAAGTAAAAAATGTTTGGTGTGTGGGTCGTGAAGAAAATTATGTTCTTCTGGATTCAATCATTAGAGAAGTTTCGGGACTTTTTCCTTTTGAATATATTCATGTTGCCGGAGATGAAGTCAATCGTGCCAACTGGGAAAATTGCCCAAAATGTCAGGCTTTGATGGTGAAAGAAGGTTTTACAGATAGTTTTCAGCTTCAAAATTATTTCTTTAGAAGAGTTCAAAAAATTGTAGATAAATACCATAAAAAAACAGATGGCTGGAACGAAATTTTAAAAGGTGGAGAAATTGATCCAAATACTTTGATTTCTGCCTGGCAGGGAATTAGTTACGGAATTGAATCGGCAAAGAAAGGATACCAGACTATTATGATGCCGGGGCAATATACGTATTTTGATATGGCACAGTCTGAAACAGAACGCGGTCATCGCTGGGCGGCTATTACAGATACGAAAAGAGCCTATTCATTTGAGCCAATTCCTACTGATGATTTAACACCAGAACAGCAAAAAAATATAATAGGTGTTCAGGGCGCTTTGTGGAGCGAATATCTGGATCGTCCAGCCAGAATTATGGAATACCAAAGTTATCCAAGAATCAGCGCTTTATCTGAAATTGGCTGGTCTAAAAAAGAAGATAAAAACTGGGAAGATTTCTACGGAAGATTAACACACAGCCATTTACAGCGTTTGGCTGATATGGGAATTGCTTTTAGGGATTTTCCGCCAGCCGCAATTTATCAAAATGGCACGATTACCGTAACACCGCCTTACGAAGGTGCAGTTGTACGTTATGATGCACAAGGTAATGAACCAACAAGACAATCGGCTTTGTATACAAAACCAATTCAAACGAAGGATTATGAACATTATATGTTCCGTACTTTTTTTAATGAAGATGTGGCAAGTCCGTCGGTAAAAGTAGAAAAACTGCCTGTTGCGGTTTGGAATACTTCAAAAGCAGAAGTTTTGAATATTTCTGAAAATATTTCAGAGCATGTAGACAAAAATGGAATTTGGTATTTAACTTTTACTCCTGATGCAGATGCGAGTGCCAACGGAGTTGTAAAAACAGTTTCTCTTTATGAAAATGATAAACTGATACAGAGTTTTCCGGAAGAAAAAATGCTGAAATCAAAACCTCGCCTGCGATTTGTAATTGAAAATTACAATGAAAAAAATACGTATCGTTTAGACTTTACGGTAGAAAATAAAGAAGCAAAAGAATCAGCAGCAAAAGTAAATTTCAATTGTTCGCCTTATTTAGAGCCGGAAGTAAAAGTAACATCATCGATGGCTGAAAATCCTAAATTTCCGATTTCGAATTTAGAAGATTATAATGTTGAAACTTACTTGCGTACAGATATTGCGTGTGCAAATGGCGACTGGATTTTATACACTTTTACAAATCCTGTAACTTCTTCTAAAATTGATGTGTTAACCGGAATTCCGCATCACCCGAGGTTCATTGTCAATAACGGTTATGTAGAATATTCGTATAACGGAATCGATTTTATAAAAGGAGATGCTTTTGATTATGGCAATGCATCGATTTATCCAAAACAGCCTGTAAAAGCAGTAAAAATTGTCATTACAGGAACCAACAACGAACCTCTTATGGCAGGACAGGACATAAGAATTAATCCGTAGAATATGAAAAAGATAACGGCAGGAATCATATTAATTTCCATGACCTTTTTAGGAATAAATGCTTATTCCCAGAAAAAATCAAAGAAATCTTTTGATGTAAAACGAAATGAAGTTTACATCGATTCGATGATGACAAATGCACTCGAAAAAGGATTTTTTCCCGGAGCACAGATTATAGTGGGAAATAAAGACGCTGTTTTAATTTCGAAAAATTATGGTTTTCAGGATTATTCGAAAAAACAGCCCGTAAAATCAGACGACGTTTATGATCTGGCTTCGATGTCGAAAGTTTTGGGAGCGACACTTGTGACCATGCGCTTAGTTGGAGAAGATAAAATAAAACTTACCGACAAAGTTGGAGATTTGGTTGAAGTTTATAAAAACACGCCAATTGCTGATTTAACGTTTTTTGAATTATTAACGCATACTTCGGGATTAAAAGCGAGTATTACGTTTTACCAAAGTCTGCTTTCAACGCCAGATGGTTTGCCTTTGTTAAGCAAAGAAAAATCAGATGTTTATCCTGATTTGTTTGATACGATGTATGTGAACAAGAATATTGTGTATGATGCCAATTATCTTTCGTTTACTCCCAAAGAAAATTGGGTTCAGATTTATAAAAATATGTGGTTAAATCCGGAGTTTTATAAAACGGTTTATGAGCAAATTTCAACTGCAAATACCAATACAAGAGGGAAATATGTTTACAGCGACCTGAATTTGCTTTTGGTAAAACAAATGATTGAAGCCAAAACAGGTTTGAAATTAGATGAATTAACGAAAGAAATTTATACGGAATTAGGAATCTCAAAAATTGGATATAATCCGTTAAAATGGACTTCTTTAGAAAATGTAACGCCGACAGAATTGGATAATTTCTTTAGAAAAGATACAATAAGAGGTTACGTTCATGATGAAGCTGCGGCGATTTTTGGCGGTGTTTCTGGAAATGCCGGATTGTTTGCTAATGCACAATCAATCTCAGTTATCTGTCAGATGCTGTTGAATGACGGAAAATATCAAGGAAAAGAAATTTTAAAAGCAACAGTTGTAAAAGAATTTACAAGTTCGCCTCTCACCAAAGAAGGGATTTACCGCGGACTTGGTTTTGATAAACGAAAACCTGATGAGTTTTTTAAAGCTAATGATTTTGGGCACACAGGTTTTACAGGAACTTTTTTCTTTATGAATCCAGATACGAACAGATTTCTAATTATTCTGACCAATCGCGTAAACCCAACGAGAACAAACAGATTGATGTATAAAGATGATTTTAGTGCTAAAATTTGGAGGCAGATTAATAATTAATTTTTTTAGCCACAGATTAAACAGATTAGAAGGATTTTTTTCGCCAGAACCCGAGCGATAGCAAACAGTCGAAGCAATTCAAGAATTTCCACGAATTAAATCTGTTCAATCTGCCAAATCTGCGGGCGAAAAATTTAGCCACAGATTATAAATATTAAAATGATTTTTGTTTCACGCAGATCAACACAGATTATAAAATTAAATCTGCCATAATCTACGTGAAAAACTGAGCGTTAACCAAATAAAAAAAACTTTTTAATCTACTTAATCTGTGGCAAATAAAAATAATAACTATGAGAAATTTAATAATCTGCATACTAATTTCAACAGTATCTTTTGCGCAGAAAATAAAAACGGGTGTTGATAACTACACCGTTTATCTGCCTTTGCTAAAAGGCAAAAGCGTAGGCATTGTAACAAACCAAACCGGAATTATGGAAGATAAAACCCATCTGGTTGATTTTTTGGTTCAGAAAAATATTAAGATCAAAACCATTTTTGCTCCTGAACATGGCTTTAGAGGTACTGCCGATGCAGGAGAACACGTTTCTGACGAAATCGATGCTAAAACAGGTTTGTCAATTACTTCACTTTATGGCAAAAACAATAAACCAACTCCTGAACAATTAAAAGATATTGATGTCATGGTTTTTGATTTACAGGATGTTGGGACAAGATTATATACTTACGTTTCTACGATGCACAGAATTATGGAAGCCTGCGCAGAGAATAATGTTCCGCTGATTGTACTGGACCGTCCAAATCCGAATATTGCGATTGTCGACGGTCCGGTTTTGGACATTGCTTTTCAAAGCGGTATTGGGATGCATCCAACGCCTCTGCTTCACGGTATGACTTTGGGCGAAGAAGCAAAAATGATTAACGGACAAAAATGGCTGAAAAATGGTATGCAGTGTAAACTTACTGTTGTTCCGTGTTTGAATTATGACAGAAATATGAGCTACAGCCTTCCAGTTCGTCCTTCGCCAAATTTGCCAAACGACCAATCGGTAAATTTATATGTGAGTTTATGTCTTTTTGAAGGAACGAATGTAAGTATGGGACGCGGCACTGAAAAACAATTTCAGATTTACGGTTCGCCTTATCTGCCAAAAAGTGATTTTACTTTTACTCCAAAACCTAATTTTGGCGATAAAGATCCTTTGTATAATGGCGTAGAATGTAATGGAGAAGATTTGTCATCCATTCCGAGAATTAGCAGACTTGAAATAAAATGGCTGATTAAAGCCTATCAAACTACTTCGGATAAATCGAAATTTTTCGACAAAAGAAAGTTTTCTATCAGAGCCGGAAATGAAAAATTACAGCAGCAAATTGAAGCCGGAACATCTGAAGAAGAAATTAGAAAAAGCTGGCAGGAAGGTTTGAAAGACTTTAAGAAAATGAGAGCGCCTTATTTAATCTATCATTAAAAGAATGCTCTGGAAGAGCAAAATATTTATAGCATAATTATTTCTCCATACATAGAGCTCCAGCGGAGCGACATAATTGATGAATATATATCGCTCCTCTGGAGCTTGAACTCAGGGATGCATAATTGTTATAAATATTTAGCTCCTCTGGAGCTTTTATAGTAAATGAAATTTGTCATTATGCGCAAGGTCATATTAATAAAATTGCAGGTTAGGATAAGAGCAGGAAGGTTTGAAAGACTTTAAGAAAATGAGAGCGCCTTATTTAATCTATCATTAAAAGAATGCTCTGGAAGAGCAAAATATTTATAACATAATTATTTCCCGATACATAAGCTCCAGCGGAGCGGCATATTTATAAATAATATATATCGCTCCTCTGGAGCTTGAAATCAGAGGGTGCTTAATTGCTATAAATATTTAGCTCCTCCGGAGCTTTTATAGTAAATGAAATTTGTCATTATGTGCAAGGTCACATTAATAAAATTGCAGGTTAGGATAATTGCAGGAAGGTTTGAAAGACTTTAAGAAAATGAGAGCGCCTTATTTAATCTATCATTAAAAGAATGCTCTGGAAGAGCAAAATATTTATAGCATAATTATTTTCCGATACATAAGCTCCAGCGGAGCGGCATATTTATAAATAATATATATCGCTCCTCTGGAGCTTTAAATCAGGGGATGCATAATTGCTATAAATATTTAGCTCCTCTGGAGCATAAAATCTAGGGATTATGTATTAATCAATTATACGTACTGTTTACATTAATCAAATTGTAAGTAAGGATAGGATGGATAGACAAGAATGTTTTCGTACCTTTATTTTTAGGATGAAATAGAAGTTTTCGGGTCAATTTTTTTCCTGACAGAATAAAAAAATAAAGTCTTAAAATAAACAGGATGACAGTGATTACAGAGCAAAATAATGAAGCAATAAAAAAGGTATTACCCATTATTTTAGCGACTTCTATTTTTATGCAGATGCTTGATTCGACAATTTTGAATACTTCACTGCCTTCTATTGCCAAAGATCTGCACGAATCACCGCTGGATATGCAGAACGCAATTATCAGTTATGTTTTGACTCTGGCGCTTTTTATGCCTGTGAGCGGTTTTTTATCAGATAAATTCGGGACTAAGAAAGTTTTTATTGTCGCTTTGGTTTTGTTCAGTCTCGGATCCTTATTTTGTTCACTTTCTCAAAACCTGATGCATTTAGTTTTAGCTCGAATTGTTCAGGGAGTGGGAGGAAGTTTAATGACTCCTGTAGGAAAGCTTGCTCTAATTAAAACATTTCCTAAAAAAGAATTACTTAAAGCCATGAACTTTGCTATTATTCCCGCTTTAATTGGGCCGGTATTAGGGCCTTTGGTTGGAGGTTATATGGTTGATTATTTATCCTGGCACTGGATTTTTTTAATAAACATTCCGTTTGGGCTTATCGGTATTCTTTTGAGTTTAAAATATATGCCCAATTATAAATCTAAAATAATCGATTTTGATTTAAAAGGCTTTTTCATTTTTGCAGCGGCTTCGCTTTTATTATCTATTTCATTAGAATTATTTGGCAATACCGTTCGGGTTTCACCTGTTTTAATGATTTTAATGTCGGGATTTTTAATGCTGTATTGGTACTATCGTCATGCATCGAAAGACAACAATCCTATTTTTCCTTTAAACCTGTTTCAGGTAAGAACATTTCGAGTGGGTATTGTTGGTAATCTGGCTACACGTTTGGGAATCAGTTCTGTACCGTTGTTACTGCCCATGATGATCCAGATTGCTTATGGTCAGTCTGCAGTTGTGTCTGGGTGGATTGTAGCGCCAATGGCTTTGACGGCAATGTTTGGAAAATCAGCTGTAATTGGGATTTTAAACACTTTTGGTTATCGAAAAACCTTAATGGTCAATACTTTTATTATTGGGTTTTTAATCTGCTGTCTGGCTATTCCATCAATTCATACTTCAATTTATTGGTACGTTCCTATAATTTCGATTTTGGGTTTCTTTAACTCGATACAGTTTACCTCTATGAATTCTATTTCTATTGCCGATTTAAGACAGTATCATACCAGCAGCGGTAATTCTTTAATTTCAGTAAATCAACAGCTGGCAATTGGTTTTGGAATCGCTTTCGGATTATTGGTTTTAAAGGTTTTTCAAGGAGATGTAAAACTTATTCATCACGAAATTCACAATGCATTTCGATATACTTTTCTGGTAGTGGGCTCTTTAACCATTTTATCCGGATTGGTTTTTAGAAGATTGCATTTTAAAGACGGAGACAATTTAAAACCAGCGAATTAATTAAACCAAATCATAAATTAACTTAACCATTTCGCATAAACCTTAATAATGACTACAAACAATTCTTCAATTCCTATTTTACAAACCAAACAACATTTTGAAATTCTAGACGGACTGCGAGGCGTAGCAGCACTTGCAGTTGTTATTTTCCATTTTATGGAATGGATTTTTACAGACCCAAGCAAGAATTTTATCGGACATGGCTTTTTGGCTGTCGATTTCTTTTTCTGTCTTTCCGGATTTGTAATTGGTTATGCTTATGACGATCGTATTGCAAAAATGGGATTGCGTAATTTTTTTATATCCCGAATTATAAGACTTCATCCGCTTGTTGCGGCAGGATCTGTATTAGGTTTACTGGCTTTTTTATTTGACCCATTTGGCGGTAATCTTGAATTGTACAGCACAGGTAAAATTATTTTAACTTTTATCTGTTCCTTATTTATGATTCCTTTGCCTGTAATTGCAGATCGCGGTTTTAATTTGTTCAGTTTCAATGCGCCGGCCTGGTCGTTATTTTGGGAATATATTGCAAATATTGTCTACGCTTTTGTACTTTACAGAATAGCGCGCAGTTATCTTTTAATCTTGACTATAATTGCTGCAGCAGCGATTTGTTATGTGGGTTATAATTCGGGGAATTTATTAGGAGGCTGGAGCGGGCCTACTTTTTGGGATGGATTCGCCAGAATATCGTATTCATTTTTAGCCGGATTGCTTATTTACCGTTCAAACTGGATTATTAAAAACAAACTTGGATTTGCGGGTTTATCTGTATTGTTGTTATTGGCTTTTATAATGCCTTCTTCGGCAATGAATTGGATAACTGAACCTTTAATTGTATTGTTTTATTTTCCTCTGCTGGTATCTTTAGGAGCCGGATCGGTTTTAAATCAGGGACTGAAAAAGGTTTGTGTTTTCTCTGGCAATATATCTTATCCGTTATACATGACACATTATGCTGCTTTATGGATGTTTGGAAATTATTACACGAATTATAAACCAGATACGACACAATTGACATTTGTTGTTATATCTGGAGTGATTCTGCTTGTTGGATTTGCTTATTTGGTAATGGTGGTTTATGATATTCCGCTGAGAAAATATTTAACTGATAAACGAAAAGAAAAACTGGCAAAGCTTAAGACCGAAAACATATAAAAACTATTTTCAGAATGCTGTAAATAAAGAAAGGGAAGATTTTTATGTCTTCCCTTTTGTTTTTTATAAATCCAGAATTTCTAAAATTGATTAGTTTTTCTGTTCAGCAATTGTAGATTTATTGAGTTTGATGATTCTGATTTTCTTATTGGTATTATCTGATAAGAAAATACGATCGTCCAGTTGAGCATTGCCTACAATAACCCCAAAAGGATTCTGTCCTAAAATATCAGATGCACTCATTACAGCTTTATAATTTTTATTCATAAAAGCTTCTTTTGAATACAAACGCACATAATTTGTGTTTCCTGAATTTTCTGAAGTTACAGCAAAATCATTACTAAAAGTTACAGAAATAGGTTTGTTGTTGGCAAACGGAGCTGTTGAAGGTTCGATTGGAGTTGTTAAAGAGTTTGCGGCATTTGCTTTAATATTGGCAATATCATAGTACAAATAACTTTTAGCATCTCTTCCTGCAACAATTAGATTTCCAGATTGCACATCCATAGAGTAAGCTTCTGTCCATCCGTTTAAGGTATTAAGTTTGGCGATTGGGGTTAAGTTCCAATTACTTGTTTCGGTAATTTGAGAAGTTTCAAACACTTTGATGCTTTTTTCTTTTTCTTTTACAAACACCAATCCGTCTTTTACCACAACACCAAAAACATGAACAAAAGTCTGCCACCATTGTCCGTTTCCAACTGTGTTGATTCCTAAACCGGTAGTTTCATCCAAAACAAAAAGTCTTGATTCTTCGCTTCCTAAATAAATTCGGCCGTTATCAATACTTATCGATGTTAATAAAGTCAATGGTATAATGGTGCTTCCTTTGGTATAATTGGAAATTGTTTTTAAATGTGCCAGTGTTAAAGCATCAAATACTTCTAAAGTACTGCCGTTGCATACATACAGTTTTTCTTTAGAGATTGCGATTCCTTTTGGATCTAATGTTCCTGTACCGTCGCCAATTTGTTTAGCAGTAATTTCGGCGCTTTCGGTAGGATAGTAGTAATCATAGTTTATAGCTTCTATGTCGTTGTCTTTACTGCAGCTTGTAAAAAGACAAAGCAATAATAGTAAAAATGGCAGTTTGTTCATCTTGATTATATTGTTTAGTTCCATTTTCCTTCTCCTTTATATTTTAATAAAAATGGATTTTTTTGACTAATTGTAAACACAGGTTTTTTGTAACTTCCAGACAGATAGCTTGTTTTTGTATATCCTTTTAAAATATCAGGATCTGTAAACGGAAGATCATTTAAATAAATTAAATACTTATAAAAATCAGTAAGCATTTCCTGCTGTCCGCCGCCTTCGCCGCTGTTTGCTAAATTACTGCTGTGGTTATAACCGCTGTGATGTGAGTATTCGTGTGACCAAACCGACATTTCGCCAACCCAGTGTCCGGTTACATAACCAGATTCCCATTGTGAAGCCAAAGGTCCGCCTCCCCAGGCAGAATCTCCACCCACCATTGCCATATTCAGAGTTCGGCTGTCAATGTAAGTTCCGTATGCCTGTTCAATTTGAACTTTAGTTAAATAATCATAAACGCCGTCAGCATCATCGGCATTTCCGTGCCAGTTTAAAGCACCGTTTATTGCTGTACCTGCAGTTTCTGCCTGTTCTTTTTTGTATCGGTCAAAATTCATGAAAGTATCGTAATACATAGGATGACTGATTGCATACGAGAAATTGATAATCATCGTTATCGCTTCTTTTGCCAGAACAGGATTCATTGGCAGGTATTTTCCATATTCGTTTTTGTGATATTGATCGCTGAACTGAACCAATCTAGCCGATTTTATTTTTTTGAATTTCTGGAATAAAGGATCGCTCGATTCAACAGAAAACTCGATTGCTCCAGATGAAAACCCTTCGATTTTATCGATAGTTACCGTATTTCCTTTTTCGAGTTCATAATCATTTTTGCCTTCCGTCAACGGAATTTTATGAAAAGATCTGTGAAAAGCCGGAACTTTAGAAAAATGAAAAAGTACAAATCGTTTGTCATAATTCGGCAGTTTTGCGTAGACTTTTACGTCGGTTAAGCCAACAGGCGAATAAAGAGAAATCTGTACAGAATCTTTTCCTTTTTGAATTACCTGCATAGGCTGATTGACACGAAACCAACGGTCTTTATTGTCGTACATTTTAGATGAATTTTCGTCATCTTCAAACATCGTCATAGGTTTGTTTCCGTCTGGTAAGGCACTTGCGTCGATAGAAGGCAGATAAGTAGGTTTGTATTTGCCGTCTTCATTGTCGTCGCTGCAGGAGCTTAATAGAATACCTGCCGAGAGCGTAAGTAAAAAATAATAAAAGTTTTTTTTCATGTGGTTTTGTTTTGATTTGGGGTTTGTTACTTAATTTTTTTAACGCATTCTTTTTAATTAAATTTTAAAGTTTTATAATAAGATAGGTTGGCAAAAATAAACGATAAAAGGGCTTTTGCATGGTCAAATACGACATATTTGTAATCTTTGCCTGAACTTGACTGCTTTTAAATGTAAAAAACTATAAGATATTACGTATGAGGAGTTTGAATTTTGAATCCTGAAGCTTTACGATTAGCAGATAACTCCAGATTTGATGAAATACGAAAATAAAGGATGAAGATAAAGCATAAAAAAAGTCCGAAAAACATTTTCGGACTTTCTGGTGTTTTAATTGGTTCCTGCAGCACTTTTATCTACGAGAAATACTAATTCTCCAGAGACAGGTTTAATTAGCTGCGTAGGGTAAAGTGAAGGATTGTATTCTCCTTTTGTTACTTCTTTTAAAGCATGTGCTTTTTTCTCTCCAAAAGTGACTACAATAATCTTTTCGGCTTTATTAATTAATGGAGCAGTAAGTGTAATGCGGTGCATGTTCTGCGGTGCCAGAAAATAGGCATCAACCCACTTGTTTTGTTCATTTAATACTGCTTCACCTGGAAAAAGAGAAGCCGTGTGTCCGTCATCTCCCATTCCTAAAAAGATAAAGTCAAATTTTCCTTCTTCTCCTAAAATTTTTCGAATTGATTGTTCGTATGTAACTGCGTAATCTTCTGGTGTTACACCGTCTTTGTACATTTCAAAAATATTTTCAGACGGAATAGGAACGTGGCTTAATAATGCTGCATAAGACATTTTTGCGTTGCTCAAATCATCATTTAGCGGCACCCAGCGTTCGTCGCCCCAGAATATGTAGACTTTACTCCAGTCTATTTTGTTTTTGTATGCATCAGAAGCCAGCAGTTTGTAAATTCCTGAAGGAGAAGAACCTCCAGTAAGAACTGCTGTAAATTTTCCTCTTTTTGCAATTGCATCTTGTGCTGCTGCTGTAAAAAGGTCTGCCGCTGCAGTATTAATTTCTTCTGTAGTATTATATATCTGTATCATCTAAAAGTTCTTCTTTTGTTTGTGTATTTGGAATCCATTTGTGTCCCTGGCGTGCCAATAGTTCATCAGCTTCTTCTGGTCCCCAGCTTCCGGCTTTGTAATTTGGGAAATTTACAGGAGCTGTAGTTTTCCATACCTGCTGGATAGTGTCGATTGCATCCCATGCTTCTTCTACCTGATCCCAGCGCATAAATAGGGTAGGATCGCCCAATAATGCATCTGCAATTAAGGTTTCATAAGCTTCCGGCGACATGGTAGAGCAGGAAAAATAATCAAATATCATTTCTGCCGGTCTTAAAGAAAGTGATAGACCTGGTTTTTTGGTCATAAACTGCAGTTTAATATCCATTGCCGGCTGAATGTTGATAATCAGTCGGTTTGGTGTCATACCTTCTTTTCCATAAGAAAATGAAGAATGTGGAACAGGTTTAAACTGAATTATAATGGATGATTGCTTTTCTTCCATTCTTTTTCCTGTACGAAGGTAAAACGGAATTCCCTGCCATCTCCAGTTATCCAGATAAATCTTCATTGCCACATACGTTTCAGTATTAGAATCTGGAGCAATTCCTTTATCCTGACGATATCCGGGAACAGCTTTTCCTTTTATAGTACCGGCATCGTACTGACCTCTTACTATATAATGATCTACTTCTTCTGGTTTAATGCGTCGGATAGATTTTAAAACATCGGCTTTACGGTTACGAATATCATCGGCACTTAATGATGCTGGTGCTTCCATTGCCGTCATACATAATATTTGAAGCAGGTGATTTTGAATCATATCTTTTAATGCACCAACGCCTTCATAAAAACCGCCTCGTTCTTCTACACCCACTTCTTCTGCTACTGTAATCTGAACAAAGTCAATAAAATTACGGCTCCATAAAGGTTCGAACATTGAATTTCCAAATCGGAAAGCCAGAATGTTCTGAACTGTTTCTTTACCTAAATAATGATCGATTCTGTATATCTGTTCTTCTTTAAAAGTCTGCGAAAGCATTTCGTTCAGCTCAATCGCCGAAGTTTTATCATAACCAAATGGTTTCTCAATAATAATACGATCCTGCTTTGGGTTTGCAGCAAGACCAATTTTCTTGATATTGCTGGAAATAGTAGAAATGAAAGAAGGTGTTATAGAAAGATAGAAAAGACGATTGGCACGTTCTCCAAACGCTTCATCAAAACCTTTTATTTTTTCGTTTAAACTTAGATAAGATTCTTCTTTATCAATATCAAGGCTGTGATATGTTATGTGAGACAGAAATTTTTCTGTTTCAGGATCTGACTTGCCTTTTTTTCTTGAAAAATTTTCTAAATTTTCTAAAACATAACTGCGGAAATCTTCATCTGTTTTTTCTGCTCTTCCAAGTGCAATAATCTGAAATTTTTCAGACATACGTCCGTCAAGATACAGATTTTGAAATGCGGGAAAGAGCTTTCTCTTTGCTAAGTCTCCGGTTCCTCCAAAAATAACAATGATTGTTGGATTTTTAAGTTTATTTTTAGTCATTGTGTGTAGTTGTGTTGCTTTTTTTTAAGTTGCTTATTCAGCCCATTGTGTGTGGAAAACACCTTCTTTGTCGATGCGTTCGTAAGTATGAGCCCCAAAGAAATCGCGCTGTGCCTGAATTAAATTTGTAGGCAGATTAGCAGATCTATAAGAGTCAAAATAAGCTAACGAATTCATCAAACCAGCCGCAGGTAATCCTTTTTGAACGGCAAACTGAATTACAGCTCTCATTCCTGCTTGGTTTTCGGTTAATTTTGAAGCTATTCCAGAATCTAAAAGTAAGTTTGGTAAATCAGATTTTGCGACATACGCTTTTCTGAAATCTTCCAGAATAGTTGCACGAATAATACAGCCTCCGCGCCAGATTTTGGCAACAGTTTCCAGATTTAATCCGTAATTGTATTCTTTAGAAGCAGTATGAAGCTGAGCTAATCCCTGAGCATACGTTACAACAATAGAAAGGTATAACGCCGATTTTAAAGCAGCAATTGCTTCGCTGGTATTTACATTACTTTCAGGAGTATTCCAAACTAAGTTTTTTGCAGCTTCAATTCTTTCAGGTTTTGTTTTAGACATATCGCGCATTATAACAGCGGCGTCGATAGTTGGAACCGGAACCTGCAAATCCATTGCATTTTGTGAAGTCCATTTTCCTGTTCCTTTAGATTTTGCCCAATCTGAAATTTTATTGATAAGAAGGCTTCCGTCTTCGTCTTTTTGTTTTAAAATTTTTCCAGTAATTTCAATAAGATACGATCTTAGATCATCAGTTTGATTCCATTCTTCAAAAGTTTTTTGAATCGTTTCATCGTCTAAGTTATAACCTCTTTTCATAAGGTCATAAATCTCAGAAATTAACTGCATAATTCCGTATTCGATTCCGTTATGAACCATTTTTACATAGTTTCCTGCAGAACCGTTTCCTAAATATTCTACACAAGGTTCGCCGTCTACTTTTGCAGCAATAGCCTCAAAAATAGGACGAAGTCTTTCGTATGCTTTTTGATCACCGCCCGGCATCATAGCAGGACCGAATCTTGCACCTTTTTCACCGCCTGAAATTCCCATTCCGAAGAAATGAATACCTTTTTCAGATAATTCTATAAATCGTCTGTCAGTATCTGTAAAATAAGTGTTTCCGCCATCGATTATGATGTCACCTTTATCTAAATGTGGTAATAAGCTGGCTATAGCGCTGTCGACCGGTTTTCCGGCAGGAACTAAAAGCATAATCGCTCTAGGTTGTTGAATAAGCTCTACGAAATGTTTTACATCTGTTGTCGCTTCAATTGTGTGGGCGGCGTCAGCTTCTTGTTGAAGAGAGTTGACTTTTTCGGTATCTAAGTCTAAACCTGCAGCCGCAAAGTTATGGCTGGCGATATTTAAAAGTAAGTTACGGCCCATTACACCGAGTCCTACAATTCCAAAATCAAATTTGCTCATAGTTTTCAATTAACTAAAATTATTAAAGAATGTTTTTCTGGAAAAAAGTAAGAAAAAAATCAGTAATACTTTTTCAATCAGTTCTTTGCAGAAAAACAAGATTTGTTTTAATCTTACTATTTAAGATTGACTCTGCTAAGTTAGAGAAAAATGATGAAAAACTAGGGGTAAAATAGTCCGCTTTTGGGGGTTTGTTGTGATAGTTTTTAAGTATGAAAAATACACTTAATTTAAAATGCAGAGTATTGAATCTAAAAAACACAATAATTAATTTATACTTTGATAATCATACCTAATTTAAAAGTATTTTATTTTATGATTTATAAAAAAAAGCCTGTAGACTTATTTGTTTACAGGCTTTTTTCTAGAGTTGCTATGCTTACTAAAGGATTAATTATGCTTTAAATTTAAAAATCTTGATTTATTTTAACATTATAATGAGAATTTTTCAAGCTGTGATTTTAGATATCTGTTTTCATACTCTAATTTTTCAATATATTTTTTCATTACATCAAGTGTAAAGTTATTGTAGTCAGTATTTTGGCTGTTTGTATTGCTAGTGTTTTTTTCATTGTTTAGAATATATATGCCGTCTTCAGGTTCATAAATTGCTTCCATATTTGTTCCCAAAATTTTTGCAAGACTGTCCCATTCACTTTTGGTAATTTTAGTTATTCCAGATTCTCTTCGGCTGTACTGCGATTGTGTCATTCCTAAAAGATGCGCAATTTCTTCCTGCGTTTTATTTTTCTCAATTCGTTTAGTAATTAGTTTTTGTTTAATCATAGTGGTTATTGTTTGATATTTTGTTTTTTGGGTTTCTCTAAAAATCACGGGGTTTTTCTGTGTTTTTTCTGACTTTAAGAGAGTGGAAACTTAGAAAATTTTATTTTATCGAAGAAAAAAAAACGTAGGATATATAAGATAAAAAGCACTACAAAAACACATCAAACACCATTAAAAATTTAATATTGGCAATAAATATGTCAGAATAAGCATATTTTATGCTTGAAAAAGCATTGTAGGAGAAATATTTAAATTTCAATTTTGGAAAAAATGTAACAACTGTTAATTTTCTAATGATTTGTGCGCAGAGTCGTTTTTTTATTTTCAATACTACATTTTTTAAATATTATTATTAACAATAACAAAAAAAACAGATTATGAAAACTCAAAAAATGAGCCTTGCTAACGCACAGGGAAAATTATCAAGAAACGAAATGAAAACAATTATGGCAGGAAGCGGATGTCCTTCTGGAACTTTTCCTTGCTACTGTAATGGTAATTATAACGGATGCAGAAGCAGTGTACAAGAATGCTGGGATGCTTGTCCTAGATAATAAGTGACAGTTAACTTCTAAAGTTAATATTTAGTAAAGTGCTTTTAAATTATACTTAAACAAGTCAAGAATTTTTAAATGCTTACTAATTGATAATTTTTTAAGCTATAAGCACTATTTCACAATTTTGCTTATAGCTTATTTAATATAAAGATGCCAGGTAGTCACTGGGCAAATGCTGTTAAATATCCCTTGCCACACAGAAATATAAAATTTTATGAATGAAGATTTTAATTACCTTTTTCAATATTTGGAAAAAGAAAATATAGTTATTGATAAATCTGAATTTGATTTTCAGATACAGTCACATCCGGATTACCCAACTTTATTATCTGTGGTTGATACTTTAAGTTTTTTTAATATTAAAAATGGTGTTCTTCAGGTTGATTATGCAGAAATTGATGCTTTACCGGATCATTTCGTCGCACTCTTAAATCTGGACGGCCAGCAGCTTTGTTTTATAGAAAAAAAAGACGAAAACTATATTTATAAAAAAGTAAGTAATACAACTGATGAGTATACACTTTCACCCGAAGTATGGAGCGGATTTATTTTGTTATTGGAAAAACCAGAAAATGAAGTATTGCCAACAGTTTCTAAAAAAAGTTTTAGCTGGGTTTTACCAGTTTTATGTTTTGTTTTGTTTTCTTCTTATTTGTTTTATACGCCAAGTAATCTGATAACTAAATTGTTTTTTGTTTTTCCTGCTATTGGAATTTTGTTTTCTATTGCGGCGCTTAAGGATTTATTTGGAACAAAAATAAAACTGTTGAATAGTTTTTGCAATATGGCTTCGTCAACAAGCTGTTCGACGGTTGTAAATTCTGATAAATGGAAAATTTTTGAAATCATAAATTTTAGTGATTTAAGTGTAGTTTTCTTTGTTTCTCAATTAACAGGCTTTTTTTCTTTACTGCTTCTGGGTGACACAGCAGCCTATTTTTCAATACAAAAAGTCCTGCTTTTAGGAGCACTGCCTATTTTATTGTTGTCTTTGTACTTTCAAAAAATGGTAGAAAAAAAATGGTGTCCAATTTGTCTCACTATAATGAGTGTTGTACTGCTGGAGTTAACTTATTTGTTTGTATTTGAGAATACTGTTTTTGCTTTTTCTCCTGTTTCCATAATTGTTTTTTCATTGGTTGTTCTGACTGTTGTAACCATTTGGATTTCGCTTAAAGAAATACTTATCAAACAAAAAGAATTAAAAGAATATCAGCTGAAAGCCATTCGATTTGAAAAAAATTATGATGTTTTTAGAAATTCTCTGCTCGCAAAAGAAAAAACAGAGATGCTGCAAAGTCCGCTGCTATTTGGCAACAGAGAAAGTTCAACAAAAATCGTTCTTATCTCAAATCCTTTCTGTGGTTATTGCAAAGATGCACACACTGTAATAGAAACTATTCTGGAAAAATATTCAGATGATGTACAAATAGAACTTGTTTTAAAAGCAGATCTGGAACGCGAAAACGAGCATTCTGTAAAATTGTTTAGAAGTCTGATCAATATTTATATGAATGAAGGCGAAAAAAGCTTTTTAACAGCACTGCAGGCATGGTTTGAAAATACGAACCTGACAGCATGGCTTGAAAGATTTCCTAGAAATATAACATCAGAATTTGATTCAATATTTGATTTTCAATACAAATGGTGTGAAGAAAACGATTTTAATTTCACGCCGGCTATTCTTATAAACGGATATGAATATCCAAAAATGTATGATAGAAAGACTTTGCCATTTTTTATAAAGGATTTCATCGAAGACGAATTTTAAATATTGACAAAATGAAATCAATAGCTGTACTAACATGCTGGTATGGAAAATATCCGTGGTATTTTCCCTATTTTATACACTCCTGTACATTTAATCCAACTGTGGATTTTTATATTATAACAGACAATACTGACTTTATACCCGGTAAACCGGATAATGTTATCATTATATATAAAACAAAAGCCGAAATAATTGCCAATGCTTCTGCAAAATTGGGATTTACTGTAAATATTGACGATCCTTACAAGCTTTGTGATTTTAAACCTGCGTATGGTTTCTTTTTTCCGGAAATTATTAAAGGTTATGATTTTTGGGGTCAGAGCGATTTGGATATTATTTATGGAAATGTCAGGGATTTTATAACAGACGAAATGCTCGATAAGTTTGATTTTATCAGCGTGAGACATGATTATACAACGGGATGTTTTGCTTTATACAGAAATAATGAAGTAATGAATACTTTTTTTATGAGAAGTAAAGATTACAAGAAGGTATTTTCTGAATCAAAACATTTTTGTTTTGACGAATGCAGTTTTGCCTGGGATGCGCTGACAGCCGGAATGTCAATATTTGATTTACAAACAGAGGTTGAAAGTTTTACGCATCTTATTAAAAAAGCCGAACAGGAAAAAGAGATTGAAGCTCATTTCGATTTTATTCTTCTGGAAGGATTAACCGGCAGAATAACTTTTGATAATGGACGGATTTACTATAAAAATCAATTTGAAGGAATAATGTATCATTTGTTTTGGTTTAAAAAGGAATATATACCTGAGAAAACACAGAGAAAAATTCCAAACAAATATTATTTAAGTAAAACCAAAATTTATCATTCAAGATAAGTGTAGAATAAATGAAAAAATTTAAAAAGTTTCCGAATTTTAAACAGGAAGAGTCTAAAGACTGCGGGCCAACCTGCATTAAAATGATTGCAAAATATTATGGAAAAACTGTTAATATTCAGGAACTTCGTGATTACAGTGAGACAAATCGAGGCGGGAGTAATTTATTATCATTAAGTGATGCTGTCGAAAAAATAGGGTTTAGGTCTATAGGTATTAAGTTAAATTTAAAAAGACTTGATGAAATGCCTCTGCCTTGTATCTTGTTTTGGGATAACTGCCACTATGTTGTATTGTATAATATTAAAAATAATTTTTACTACATTTCTGATCCGGCGATGGGTTTGGTGAAATATTCTAAAGAAGATTTTGTAAAAAATTGGCTTGGAAAAAATGCTAATGAAAACACAGCAGAAGGAATTGCTTTGTTTTTAGAACCTACTCCAAAATTTTATCAAAGTGAATTTGATATGGAAGAAAAAAATAGAGTGGGGTTTTCTTTATTAGCCAAATACATACTGCCTTATAAGTCTTTTGTTGTACAGCTGGTTATTGGCTTAATAGCAGGAAGTTTTTTACAGCTTATTTTTCCTTTTCTTACGCAGAGTATTATAGATATTGGTGTACAAAACAGAAGTATTCATTTTATTTATTTAATTCTTTTTGCGCAGTTATTTCTGTTTTTTGGAAAATCAGCTTTAGATCTTATCCGCAGCTGGATACTGCTGCATCTTTCTACCCGAATAAACATCTCGCTTATTTCAGATTTCTTTATTAAATTAATGAATCTTCCCATTTCATTTTTTGATGTAAGAATGACTGGAGATATTCTGCAGCGCATCAATGATCATCACAGAATAGAGCGTATATTAACCACTTCGTCACTTAATGTTTTGTTTTCTACAATTAATATGGTAATTATGGGATGCGTTTTGGCGTATTATAATATCCAGATTTTTGTAGTGTTTTTTCTTGGAAGTTTCTTTTATTTTCTTTGGATGGCGCTTTTTCTTAAAAAAAGAGAAGTTCTCGATTATAAACGTTTTGCTGAAATAAGTAACGAACAAAGTAAAGTTATTGAGCTTGTAAACGGTATGCAGGAAATAAAGCTTCATAATGCCGAAAAGCAAAAACGATGGGGCTGGGAATATATACAGGCAAGACTTTTTAGAGTTTCTATGAAAGCATTAATATTAGAACAGACACAAACTGTAGGTTCAAACTTTATTAATGAATTAAAAAACATAATTATAATTTTCTTCTCGGCAAAACTTGTTATTGATGGTTCCATTACATTAGGTATGATGCTGGCAATTAGTTCAATTGTGGGAAGTTTAAACGGCCCGATAACGCAGCTGGTTGATTTTGTGAGAGAATTTCAGGATGCTAAAATATCGATGGGACGTTTATCTGAAATACACCAAAGAGAAGACGAGGTTGAGCAGGAACAGCATCAGACTCATGATGTTCCAAAAGATTTTGATATGATTATTAATAATTTGTCTTTTCGTTATACAGGATCAGATACTCCTGTTCTTAAAGATTTAAATCTTACCATACCTGCCAATAAAATTACGGCTATAGTAGGAACAAGCGGCAGCGGCAAAACAACTTTAATGAAACTGCTGCTTAAGTTTTACGAGCCGGATAAAGGAGATATAATTCTTGCAGCTCAAAGTGAAAATGCCTTTTCTTCAACATCTCTTTCAATGATAGCGCAAAAAGCGTGGCGAGGCAGTATTGGCGCTGTTATGCAGGAAGGGTTTATTTTTAATGATACAATTGCAAACAATATTGCAATTGGTGAAGACAGAATTGATAAAAAAAGACTGCTGTATGCGGCAGATGTGGCTAATATAATGAGTTACATTAATGAACAGCCTTTGGGATTTAATACTATGATTGGTTCTGAAGGAATAGGAATGAGTACAGGACAAAAACAAAGACTTCTTATTGCAAGAGCCGTTTACAAAAATCCCGAAATGTTGTTTTTTGATGAGGCTACTTCGGCACTTGATGCGAATAATGAGAAAGAAATTATGCAGAAACTGAATCTTTTTTTTAAAGATAAAACCGTTGTGGTTATTGCACACCGATTAAGCACGGTAATGAATGCCGATCAGATTGTAGTTTTAGACAAAGGAAAAATCATCGAAATAGGAAATCATACTACTCTTGTAGAGCAGAGAGGAAATTATTTTGAGTTGGTTAAAAATCAATTACAGCTTGGAAATTAAATTATGGAGCAGGATATTACACTAGAATTAAGAAGTGAAGAAATTCAGGATGTGCTTTCAAAAACACCCATTTGGATGATTCGATGGGGGACGATTGTAATATTTTCAATAATCGTTATACTGTTTTATGTGTCATACATTATAAGATATCCGGATGTTGTAAGTACAGAAATTGTCATTACAACTAATATTCCGCCGGAGAAATTAGTCTCTAAATCATCCGGTCGAATAGAAGCTATACTAATAAGCGATAAAGCAACAGTTAAAAAAAATACGATGCTGGCTGTTATTGAAAATTCGGCAAATTATAAAGATGTCTTTTTACTCAAAAAGATTATTGCTGATTTTGATATTAATGATACAAAAAAAGAATTTCCTTTTGCCGTAATGAAAAACAAACAACTGGGTGAAATTGAAAGTGCTTTTGCTATTTTTCAAAAAGACTATGAAGTTGAAAAACTAAATGAAAATTTACATCCTTTTGATGTTGAAAATAAAGCACAGGTTTCTGAAAAAACTCAAATTAAAGAAAGGTTAGAAATTTTACAGCAGCAAAAAGAAATTAATGAAAGCGAGTTACAGCTTCAAAAAAACGAAATAGGCCGATTTGGAATTCTTTTTAATAAAGGCATTATATCGGCTCAGGAAATGGAAACTAAAAAGCTCAGCTATCTGCAGGCTCAGAAAAATTACAAAACCTTATTGTCATCGATTTCTCAGTTAAAATCTTCTTTGATCGATAATACAAAAATGGGGCATAATTTGCAGATAAGCAGCACTAAAGAAGAAGTGAATCTAAACAGGAACATGGCACAGTCTTTTTATCAGCTGAAAAAAGTGATAAAGGAATGGGAGCTTACGAATACCTTAAGATCTTCGGTTAGCGGCGTAGTTACTTTTTTGCAGGTTTGGACAGAAAACCAAACGATTAATGAAGGAGATAATGTTTTTTCGATTATTCCGGATAAAGAAAATGGTTTTGTTGGAAAAGTAAAAGCAACACCTTTAAATTCAGGAAAAATAAAAGTTGGTCAAAACGTAAACATAAGACTGGCTAATTTTCCTGATAGAGAATTTGGAGTATTAAGAGGTAAAATTCATAATATTTCGCTGGTTCCGGACAAAGATGGAAACTTATTATTAGACGTTTCTCTTCCAGATGGTTTACAGACATCTTACAGGAAAAGAATCCCATTTCAGC